>JASLIL010000100.1 GCA_030152145.1 Tissierellales bacterium | reverse complement strand
GGGTATCTTATCTTTTTAATTCTGTGGGCAGTTTCTTTACAGTTTTTTGGGATTTGTGAGATAATCATATATATAGACATATATGAGGAGGGTTTTTATTGAGCTTGGATAGGATTGTGGATCAGCATATGCATACTTACTTTTCGCCGGATTCTAGTGAGAGGTTTGAGGCCTATCTTTCTATGACAGAGGGGATTGTGGTTTCTACGGAGCATGTGGATTTTTCTGATCTTAATTATGAGAAGAGAGATATGGTTTTTGATTATGAGGCTTATATAGAGGAGATAAAAAGGCTTAGGAGGATTTATGGTCCTAGGATCAGGGTTGGTGTGGAGCTGGGTTTTAGGGAGGAGAGCCTTGGCAAGATGGAGGCTTTTATGGAGGGCAAGTCCTTTGACCTGGTTTTACTGTCTGTCCACCAGAATAGTAGCTGTGACTATATGGGGGAGAGGGTTGAGAGGGAGGACATCTTAGATTTTTCTAGAGACTACTACTCTAATCTTCTTAAGGCTGTTTCTTCCTTTAAGGATTATGATGTTTTAGGCCATATAGATTATTGCCTTAGGTTTAAGGACTATGACCTTAAGGAGCTTAAGGTTTTGGAGCCTGTTTTTAGGGAGATTTTGACTAAGCTTATAGCTAATGGCTCTGCCCTGGAGATTAATACTAGGAGTGTCTACCAGTATGGGGGCTTGGCTTTTTATGATTATATATTGGACTTATATTTTCAACTAGGTGGGGAGCTTTTATCTCTTGGATCTGATGCCCACAAGACCAATAGGTTTAAGTATAGGTTTGAGGATGCCCTTGAATTTTTAAGGTCCAAGGGTGTAACTAGGCTGGCGACTTTTGAGGCCAGGGAACTGAAGTTTATAGAAATTTAAGATTTTATAGCTGCCCCAACTCCAGGAGTTGGGGTTTTTATCCATATATTCCGTCTATATAGTCTCGGGTTCTAGGATCTTTTGGGTTTTGGAAGAGTTCCTCTGTGTCCTGGTATTCTATTAGGTCACCGTTTAGGAGGAAGATGGTTTTGTCTGATATTCTTTTAGCTTGGCCTAGGTTGTGGGTTACTATTATTATGGTGTAGTCCTTTTTTAAATCTAGTAGGAGCTTTTCTATAATTTCTGTATTTTTAAGATCTAGGGCTGAACAGGGTTCATC
Source organism: Tissierellales bacterium (assembly GCA_030152145.1). Lineage (GTDB taxonomy): Bacteria > Bacillota > Clostridia > Tissierellales > JASKZW01 > JASLIL01. The sequence continues at coordinate 19,821 of JASLIL010000100.1, read as the reverse complement.
TAGGATTATTACCTTAGGGTCTACAGTTAGGGCCCTGGCTATGGATAGTCTTTGCTGTTGGCCTCCTGATAGCTCTAGGGCAGATTTCTTCAGCTGGTCTTTTACCTCATCGTAAAGGCCTACTGACTTTAGGCTTTTCTCTACTATCTGATCTATTTCTCCTTTGCTGTAGCCAAAGTATCTGGGTCCGTAGGCTAGGTTTTTGTAGATGGATAGGGGGAAGGGTGTAGGCTTTTGAAAGACCATTCCTATATTTTTTCTGACTTCTTCTAGGGGAAGTTCTTTTATGTTTCTTTCATCTAGTAGGATCTTGCCTGTGTAGTGTCCACCATTGTCTTCTATCATTCTGTTTAGGCTACTTATGAAGGTGGTTTTACCACAGCCACTAGGGCCTATGATGGATGTTATCTTATTTTCTTCTATTTCAAGATTTATGTCCTTTACTATTCTTTCCTTAGCGTAGTAGATATTAAGGTCTTCTATTTTTAGTTTGGTCAAGTTAATCTTCTCCTTTCAGTTTTCCCAGTCCTAGGGCCAGGCCATTGATTAGTATTAGCATTAGTATTAAAACCAGGGCTGTTCCATAGGCCTTGTCTAGGGATATGCCTTCGTTGGTTAGTATGTAAAGGTGGACTGGTAGTGCCATTATAGGTGATTTAAGGCTTTTGGGACTGTCTGCAAAGAGGACAGCTCCTGTTAGGACTATGGGTGCTGATGCTCCCATGGCAAAGCCGGCTGCCATTGTTATGCTGGCTAGAATTCCCTTTTTACATATGGGTAGTACTAGTCTTAGGATTGTGTAGTATTTTGGCATTCCTAGGGCGTAGGAGGCCTTTATTAGGTCTGGGTCTACCTGGGATATTATGTTTTCCACTCTTACTTCTATGTAGGGGAAGATCATTATGGCTAGAGTTAGGCTGGCTGATAGTAGTGATCTTCCTAAATTTAGCTTTAGGACAAAGAGGGTGTAGCCAAATAGGCCTAGGATTATGGATGGTATTCCTGCTAGGCATTGGATTGTCATTTGAATTAGCTGCTTTCTTTTTTCCTTCTTTGTGTAGAAGTTTAGGTAGATGGCTGTGGCTAGGCTGAAGATACTGGCAAAGCCTGAGCTTAGTATCATAAGGTAGATAGAGCCTATGATGGCAGGATAGATGCCACCTTCTTGTCCTAGAGGTAGACCCTTAGGTTTTTCTAGGAGGAATTCTCTTGTGATTTCCTTGTAGCCATTTTTAAATATATATATTAGGATAAAACTTACTAGGCCAAGGACTAGGGCCATGCTAGTGGCTATCCAGACTCCTAGTAGCTTATCTTTAGTTTTTTCCTTCACTTTATCATCTCCTATATTTTAATATTCTTCTTTATTAGATAGAATACTATGTTTATTATTAGGATCATGACCATTAGGACAAATCCTGCTGAAAAAAGGGCGTGATAGTGGAGACTGCCTACTTCTACCATTCCCATTTCCAGGGCTATAAGGGATGGTATGGTTTGGCATTTGCCTAGTAGCCTGGGTTTTATTGGGGCATTGCCTATGACCATCATTACTGCCATTGTTTCACCCATGGCCCTGCCTAGACCTAGGACAGTGCCGGCTAGTATTCCCTTTCTGCTTTGGGGCAGGAGAATATTTCTTATAAAGTAGGCCTTGCTGACTCCTAGGGCCATTGATTCTTTTTGGTAGGCCTTGTAGACCTGTATCATGGTGTCAGTACAGCTGGATACTATGTAGGGGAGGATCATTATGGCTAGGAGGATGGCTCCTGCTAGAACTGATTCTCCTGAGGTCATGCCTAGGTTTTCGAAGGCCTTTACCAGTACCAGAAGTCCTATGAAGCCGTAGACTACAGATGGTATGCCGGCTAGAAGGTCTAGGGCCCTATTTAAGATTTGACTCCAGGGCCTGTCTAGATAGCAGCTGAGTCCTAGGGCTGTTCCTATGGCTATGGGAAGGGCTAGGGCTAGTGCTACTAGGGATATGTAGATTGTTGCCTGGATTATAGGTCCTATGGCCAGATGCTTTGGATCTCCTAGGGGATTCCAGTTGTCCCTAGTAATAAATTTAAGGGGCTGGACATTTTTAAAGAAGACCAGACTTTCCCTTAGGATAAAGCTTATTATAAAGAAAAGAGCCAGGATGGAGAATAGGCTTAGAATTTTTAGGCTGGTCTTAAAGAGTTTTTCCTTAGTTTTCATAAAATCACCTCAATAAAAAGGGGTGTCTAAAAAGACAACCCTTAGTTTACGGGAACAAATCCCATTTTTTCAATAGTTTCACTTGCTTCAGCTGACATTAAGTAGTCTATGAAGGCTTGTTGTGCTTCTGTTAGTTGGCCACTTGCTACAGCTATTAGTGGTCTGGAGATCTTGTAGGATCCGTCTACTATGTTTTCCTTGCTGGCTTCTACTCCGTCTACCTTTAGAGGGATTAGGTCACCTTCATTTTGGTTTACCATACCGAATGATGCGTATCCTATGGCATCCTTGTTTTCTATAATCTTAGCTACTAGAGCTCCCATTGATGGTGCCTGGATGGCATCTTTTCTTACTTCAGTGTCTCCCATTACATTCTTTTGAAATACTGAGTGGGCTCCGCCTCCTAGGTCTCTTGTTACTACTACTATTTCATTGTCTGGTAGACTTGGGTCTAGGTCGCTCCACTTTGCGTACTGGCCTGAGAAGATTTTTGCTATTTCTTCAGTTTCTAGATCGTCTACTATTTGAAGTAGTGGGTTTTCTGGGTTTACTGATACTGTTAGAGCGTCTATGCCCAGTTTGAATTCCTGCATGTCTTTTATTTTTTCTTTTTCCTCATCCTTAACTTCACGGGCTAGCATTCCGAAGTCACTTGTGCCTTCTAGGACAGATTTTACTCCTGCTCCAGATCCTCCAGCTGATACGTAGATAGATATGTTTTCCTCTGGGAACTTTTCATCTACATTGTTCCAGCTTGTGTGTTCTTCTATAAAGTCTGTTGAAATTTTAGATATTACTGGTGCTAGGGTGGATGAACCGTTGAAGGTCATTTGGGCTACAAAGTCCTTGGAGTCCTTGCCTTCTGTTTGTCCTCCCTTGTCTTTAGCACATCCAGTTAGGGCTAGAGATAAAATTAGTACTAGGCCCAGGATGTATGTAAGTCTTTTTCTCATAGTATTGCCTCCTCTTATTATATATGTAAATCGGTTACATTTTAGCAGACTGACTAGGGGGATTCAAACAAATAATATCTATGGATAATGATTATCCATAGATATTATTGATAGTTAATTTATTTATTCTTTTCTAGATTTTCCTCTATATCAAAGATATATTCTATATCTGATAGTTCGTTTAGGACTTCCCTTAGGTGGTAGTTGTAGATTATGTCTAGTTCTTCTTCTGGGTCTTGACCTTCTACTTCCTTTAGGGGGATTTCCCTTTGGAACATTTTTTCTAGGGCTTCCTTGTTGTAGTGGTCTATTTTCCTGTTGCTACCTAGGTAGGACATGATTTTTAGGTGGATGTAGCTGTCTTCTACAAATTCAAATACGTCTGAGTAGTCAAATTGGAAGTTGGATTTTAGGATTTTGTATTTTATTTCCTGTTTTAGGATCTTGTATTCGTCTTCTGTTACTGTTAGGTTGTCCCTTAGTTCTTCTATGGGATAGTTCTTGTTCCAGACTAGGTATTCTAGCATCTGCTTTAGTTGATGGTAGATGTCCTTAAAGGATCTGTTGACCTTTTCTTCCAGCTTGTGGGGGAAGAGAAAGTAGTTAACTAGAGTTCCTATTAGGAGTCCTAGAAAGGTGTCGATGGTTCTGTAGCTGGCATAGCTTAGCCTGCTGCCTTCTTCGTAGTTTAGGATTATAGATAGGAAGACCATGGTTGCAAGAGATATGGTTTCCTCTATGTGGAGTAGGGTGCATATGTAGATTATTATGATTACTCCAAGGGCTGCGAATATAGAGCTGTCTAGGGCTGCATAGGAAAATATTAGGGCTATAACGGCTCCTAAAACTGTGGAGTACATTCTGTTTCGACTGCTTTCCAGGGACTGAGATACAGATGATTGCATGGCTATTACTGCAGCTATGGCTGCAAAAAATGGCGAGTTTATCTTGAATATTTTTGATAGGACTAGGGTTAGACCGACGGCTAGTCCAGTTTTTACAGTTCTTTTTCCTATTTTCTTTAGTTTCATAAAACCACCTTCTATAAAGTTTCTACTATTATAACAGTATATACCCTTTTCAACAAGCTCTTAAAATATGAGAATTACCTGCTATAATATAGGGGAGAGAGGTGGCTTATGAAAAGGTTTAATAGAAGGAAACTTATGGAGCTTGGGCTTCTTGTTTTTATTTTTGCAGTGGTTTTATATCTTATATTTGGCCTTAAGATTTTTAATAAGGAGAATATAGAGTCTATTGCTATAAGGGCAGAGAATGATGGACCCTTGATTTATTTACTTATTGTTACGGGGCTTTTGGTTTTCTTTGTGCCTCTTACCTGGTTTACCCTGGTGGCTGCTGTGTTTTTAGGTTGGAAGGGCTACCTTCTTACTATATTGGCGGCTCTTATAGGATCTGTTATTGCCTTTTTCATAGGCAAGGTTTTTAGTGATTCTGTTAAGGCTAAGCTTTATGAGATGAATGGGAAGAGGAATAATAAGTTTGATCTTAGGGCTATATCAGATCAGTTAGAGGAGTATGGTAGGAGCTATGTGTTTTTTATAAGATCTGTGCCCTTGACGCCCTATACTTTGATTAACTATATTTCTGGGATTAGCGATATAAACTTCCTTGACTATCTTTCAGGGTCTATTTTAGGAATAGGAATTTCAGAGAGTATAAATGTGTTTTTTATGAAGTCCATATATAATATTGGAGATTCTTTTAGAAATTTTCTTTTTTGGGGCTTTGTGAAGCTTGTTTTTACAGTTTCTGTTATTGTTTTTCATAGGAGATCTAGGAAAAGCTACTAGTTTTGAATATAAATTAAGTGGACCTTAACTGTCCACTTAATTTATTTTTCTGAATTCACAAGTTATGGACAGCCTATGTGTGCACAATGTGGATAAAAACCCTTGTAATAGTGCCTTGTCCACAGAACCATCCACACTATCCACAGATATCCACAAAATTAATCCACAATTTACAGGGAGTTAATGTGGATATAATTATTATTTGAAATGTATAAAATAAAATTATAGTATTTTTAGATAATTGGGTATATATGAATTAAGAAATTAATTTTCTTAAATTTGAGAGGAGATGGGTTTATGAGAATTGTATATACTAGTAGAAATATAGAAATAACAGATGCTCTAAAAAATCTTACTGAGGACAAACTTGAAAAAATTGATAAGTACTTTGAGGAGGACATTGAGATTCATGTTACTTACAGGGTACAAAATAAGACCGATACAGCAGAGATTACTATCCACCTTCCAGGAACAATCTTAAGATCAGAGGAAAGCACTGATGATATGTATGAATCAATTGATAATGCTGTTGAAAAACTAGAGAGACAGATCAGAAAATATAAAACCAGATTAAAGAATAGACAAAGAGCACAGAGTTCTATTAGGTTTGAAAATATAGAGCCTCTTGAAAAACAAGCTGATGAGGAGAAGAAGAAAATTGTTAAGAGAAAAGAGTTTTTCTTAAATCCTATGACAGAGGAAGAGGCAGTTTTACAAATGGAATTATTGGGTCATAACTTCTTTGTTTATATGGATGGAGATACAGGTCAGGTAAATGTAGTGTATAAGAGAAAAGATAACAATTATGGCTTGATAGTACCTAAGCTTTAATAGTATAATTAACTATAGATGATAATTGCAGGATATGATATCCTGCAATTTTATTTTGACTAAAAGGAGTGGAACATTATGTTGGTGGAGGCCATAGTTTTGTCTCTTTTAATTGGTCTTTTAAAGGGTGGCAAGATTAGACGTTTTAGAAGTTTGAAGAAGAAGACTTTTCTAATTTTATTTCTGGGCATATTCATTCAAGGCATAATTGTTTTCTTAAATAATTTAGTGGGAGTAAGTTCCATTGAAAAAGTTCTTACATATAATAGGGAGCTACTTATATTGTCTTTTGGATTGATACTTGTGGGGATTGTTACTAACTACAGGTTTAGGTCTTTATGGCTTTGTTTAATAGGTTATGTGATGAATTTTTTAATGATTTTCTCCAATGGCTTTAAAAGGCCGGTTTTACTAGAGGCCTTAAGTTTAACGGGGAGAGAACCTTTGGTTGAACCTATTAGATCAGCTTCTAGGGGGCTTTATGTGCCCTTGACAGAGGCTACGAAATATCCAATGTTGACTAATACTATTGTCTTTTCTAAACCTTATCCATTGCCAAAGATTATAAGTATGGGGGATCTGATAGTGGCTTTTGGTATTTTCCTTTTTATACAGGATTTAATGTTTAGAAGGGATTCATTTATGAGTAGATAATTTTGAAAGGTGGCAGTTTTGATGGGATTCTTTAAAAAAGTAGTGGAGTTGTTTACGGGCAATGAGCTTAAGGAAGCAGAGGCTTTGGCTGATAAGGTTATGGCTCTTGATGGAGAGATGACTGGGCTTTCGGAGGCTGAACTGAGAGGGAAGACAGAAGAGTTTAAAAATAGAGTGAAAAATGGCGAGACTCTGGATGATATTCTAGTGGAGGCTTTTGCTGTTTGTAGAGAGGCTTCTTATAGGGTTCTTGGTATGAAGCATTTTAGGGTACAGATTATAGGTGGAGTTATACTTCACCAGGGCAAGATAGCGGAGATGAAGACAGGTGAGGGTAAGACCTTGGTGGCGACTTTGCCAGCCTATTTAAATGCCCTAAGTGGCAAGGGGGTTCATGTTGTTACAGTTAACGACTACCTGGCTAAGAGGGATAAGACTTGGATGAGCAAGCTTTATAACTATCTGGGCCTTTCAGTTGGCTGTATCTTAAATGGTATGGATAATACTGAGAGAAGAGAGGCCTACAATTCTGATATAACCTATGGTACAAACAATGAGTTTGGCTTTGACTACCTGAGAGATAATATGGTTATATACAAGTCTGAGATGGTTCAGAGGGAGAAGAACTACGCTATAGTGGATGAGGTTGACTCTATTCTTATAGATGAGGCTAGAACTCCTTTGATAATTTCTGGTAGGGGTGAGAAGTCTACTGATCTTTATAGTATTGCTGATAGGTTTGTTAAGGGCTTGAAGGGGAGAATTTTAGATCCTAATGAGACCAAGTCAGATCCTTTTGATAGGGAGATAAAAGAGGAGACTGTGGACTTTGTTATAGATGAGAAGGGTAGGAGCTGTAACCTGACTGAGAAGGGTAACAAGAGGGCTGAGGACTACTTTAATATAGAGAACTTGGCTGATATGGAGAATATGGAGTTGGCCCATCACATTAATCAGGCCCTTAAGGCTAACTATGTTATGAAGAGGGATATTGACTATGTGGTTCAGGATGGCAAGGTTCTTATAGTTGATGAGTTTACTGGTAGGATTATGGATGGTAGAAGATATAGTGAGGGCTTGCACCAGGCTATAGAGGCTAAGGAGTCTATAGAGATTAGGTCTGAGTCTAAGACCCTGGCGACTATTACCTTCCAAAACTACTTTAGAATGTATGATAAACTTTCTGGTATGACTGGTACAGCTAAGACTGAGGAGCCAGAGTTTAGGGAGATTTATGGTATGGATGTTGTGGAGATTCCTACTAATAGACCTATTTTAAGGGAGGATTTGGCAGATTCTATATATGCTACCGAGCCTATAAAATACAGGGCTATAGTTAATGAAGTTAGGGAGAGACATGCTAGTGGTCAGCCTGTTTTGGTTGGTACTATTTCCATAGAAAACTCTGAACTTTTATCCAAACTTTTAAAGAGGGAGGGTATTCCTCATGAGGTTTTAAATGCTAAGCAGCATATGAGAGAGGCAGAGATAGTGGCTCAGGCTGGTAGATTAGGGGCTGTTACTATTGCTACCAACATGGCTGGTAGGGGTACGGATATAGTTCTTGGAGGTAATCCAGAGTTTCTTGCTAAAAAGGATCTTGCGAAAAAGTACTCCCAGGAGGTTATTGACCTGGTGGATAGCTTTGAGGAGATTAGTGATGAGGAGGTTCTTGAGGCTAAAAGAGACTATAAGGAGCTTTACGAAAAGCACAAGAAGGATACAGATGCTAATGCTTCTAGAGTTAAGGCTGCTGGTGGTCTTTGTATTATCGGTACGGAGAGACATGAGTCTAGAAGGATTGACAACCAGTTGAGAGGTCGTGCTGGTAGACAGGGAGATCCAGGTAGTAGTAAATTTTTCCTTTCCCTGGAAGATGATCTTATGAGACTTTTTGGTGGAGAGAGGATAAAGAGGTTGATGGAGTCTGCTGATATGGACGAAAATGAGCCTTTGGAACATAGGATGTTGACTAATTCCATAGAGGGTGCCCAAAGGAGAGTTGAGGGCAATAACTTTGCTATAAGAAAGCATGTTCTTCAGTATGATGATGTTATGAACAAGCAAAGAGAGGTTATATATGCTGAGAGGAAGAGGGTTCTTGAGGGTGAGAACTTGAAGCCTTATGTTGAGAAGATGATAGCTTCCTTGGCTGACTATGCTGTGGATGTTTATATTGGTGATGAGAAGTTGCCGGATAACTGGGATTTAACTAGTCTTTCCAACTACCTTATAAACCTAAGTCTTATAGATCAGGAAATTCCTTTTGAGGCTGTTAAGTCTTGTGATAGGGAGATGCTAAAGAATGGTATCCTTAAGATGGGTCTTAAAAAATACCATGATAAGGAAGAGGAGATAGGCCAGGAGCTTATTAGGGAGATAGAGAGGATAGTACTTTTACAGGTGGTTGATAGCAAGTGGATGGATCATATAGATGCTATGGATCAGTTGAGACAGGGTATAGGCCTTAGGGCTTATGGCCAGGTGGATCCAGTTCAGGCCTATCAGCATGAGGGCTTTGATATGTTTGAGGAGATGAACCAGAGCATTAAGGAGGATACTATAAAGTATCTTCTGAATGTGGCTAAGCCAGAGGATATGGAGAGAAAGCGTGTAGCTGAGGAGACTGAAGCTAGTGGTGGAGATGTGGTTAAGTCCAAGGAGCCTATAGTTAAGGGTGAGAAGATTGGTAGAAATGACCCTTGTCCATGTGGTAGTGGCAAGAAGTACAAGAAGTGCTGTGGTCAGGACGATTAGGCCTGGATTGGAAAGGAGATAATATGGAGAGTATATACATTTTAAGAGATGAACTAGAGAGTATGAGTGAGATGGTTTTGCAGTTAGGAAAGAGTCTTTGACATAGATAGACTGAAAAGTGAGAAGATTTCTTTAGAGAAGAAGACCTTTGATAATGATTTTTGGGATGAGGTGGCTTTTGCCCAGGAGACTATGCAGAAGATTACAGAACTTAACAAGAGAATAGAGGAGTATGAGGATTTGCTGGCAGATCTGGAGGATCTTGAGATTCTGGTGGAGCTAGTTATAGAGGAGGAGGATCAGGAGAGCCTTAGGGAAGTGGAGAGGCTTTTCAAGAAGCTTAGGTTGAGGACAGAGGATTTTAAGCTTTCCACTCTTTTAACTGGTGAGTTTGACTCTAACAATGCCATTGTGTCCATTCACTCAGGTGCTGGTGGGGTTGAGGCCCAGGATTGGGCTGAGATGCTGCTTAGAATGTATAAGAGATGGGCTGATAAGAAGGGCTTTAAGACAGAGTTTTTAGACTACCAGCCTGATACAGAGGGTGGTATAAAGTCTGTTACTCTTTTGATTTCAGGTTTCAATGCCTATGGCTACTTGAAGTCTGAGAAGGGAGTCCATCGTCTAATAAGAATATCACCTTTTGATTCCTCTAATAGGAGGCATACTTCCTTTGCTAGTATAGATGTATATCCAGAGCTAAATGAGGATGTGGATGTGGATATAAATGAGGTGGACCTAAAGATTGATACCTACAGGGCTAGTGGTGCTGGTGGCCAGCATGTTAATACCACAGATTCAGCTGTTAGGATTAGCCATATTCCTACAGGAATAACTGTCCAGTGTCAAAGTGAGAGAAGCCAACATAGCAATAGGATAACAGCTCTTAGGATGCTGAAGGCCAAGTTGGTCCAGCTAAAGGAAGAGGAGAACAAGGAGAAGATTGAGGACCTGCAGGGCAGCTATAGTCAGATAGCCTGGGGCTCTCAAATTAGATCCTACACCTTCCATCCCTATACTATGGTCAAGGACCATAGGACCAATGCTGAAATATCAGATGTTAATAGGGTTATGGATGGGGATATAGATGGTTTTATAAATGAGTATTTAAGGATGAAGACTAGGTAGATGGGAAACCATCTGCCTTTTTATTTTAAAAGATAGCTTCTAAAGGGTATAATATAAATAGAACTGTTTGAAAGGGAGGATAGTTATGATAGATTCTGTTGATAGGGAATTCAGTAATATTTTTGAGGATATGAGTTCTTTGAAGGAGAAATTTATATCTGAACTGGAGAGACTTTATAGGGAGCTTGAGGACAGGGATAAGGAAGTAGAGATTTTAAGTCAGGAAGGGGAGGCCTTAAGGGAGGACCTAGACCAGAAGGATAGGGGGATAGAAAGTTTAAGTTTAAAGTTAGAGAACTTAGAGTTTGAGAGAGATAAATTGTTAGAGGCTTTTACTCAGAAGGAAGAGCTTTCATTTGAGAATAGTAATGGAGAGTTTTTAAAATTTATTGAGGACAAGATGGAAGATTATGGTCTTAGTAATAAGATTTTAAATGAGTTTTTGGAAAAGTTTTCTGAACTTCTAAATATTTCTATAGATCTAGAAGAATCTTGTGGTTTTTCATTGTTTTTAGCTTTGTCAGAAATCTTGGATAGGAAGTACTATGATGTTGAAGAGGTGAAGGATTTTCTTTCTGAGAATCACCAAAAATTTATCTCTATATTCAAGGACATGGGATCTAAGCAAGATTTTCATGAAGCTTTAATCACCTATGGTAATATCTTGGTCTTGTCAGGTCTGGATTTGGATATGACAGAATACGGAGAAATACTTCTTGATCTAGAGCTGGATGAACTAGATGAGTCCGTGGCTTTGGATTATACCTACCTAAAGTTTTACCATGGCTATAAGGATAGGTGTAAGCCTGATTTTGATCTTATAGCCTCAAAGGATAAGAAATATATTGGTCACCGTGATTTTTACTTAAGATACAGTTCTCCCTATATAGGGGAAGATGACTTTGCCTATATGGAGAGGGATTTTGAAGATTTAAGGGCTGATATTAGCTTGGACAATAAGATTATAGACCTAATTCAAAGGGATATTTTAGCTTCCAGTTATGAAAACTTCACTGATAGTGTGGAGCGTATTAATAATGGCAGGCTAAAGTGCCCAAAGGATGGCTTTGAGCTTTCTAAAAGGGAAGCCAAGCTTATGTTTAGGGAAAATGAGAAGATTCAGGGTGTCTTAGACAAAGAGCTTTACTATTGTAGCCAGTGTGAAAACTACTTTATCTACAGGAAGGACAGCCTGCCTCTAGAGGATAGGGTGCATATATCTGACAGGTTTTATGATGACTGTTTTGAACAGAATGATAAGGATAGGATAGCAGAATATAATGATGAGGACTATATATAACTAAGAAACTATGATTTTAAGGAGGATGTCTATGAAGGTTTTGTTGACGGGCTTTGATCCCTTTGCTGGGGAGAGAATTAATCCATCTTTTGAGGCTGTTAGGGCCATTAGCTCTAGGATAGCGGGAGCTGAAATAGTAAAACTTGAGCTTCCTACAGTTTTCCATGAATCCATAAGAATACTTGAGGAGGCCATGGAAAGGGAGAGGCCAGACCTGGTTATATGCCTGGGTCAGGCTGGTGGTAGGTCAGATATTAGTATTGAGAGAGTGGCTATAAATATTAGCGATGCCTCCATAGAGGACAATAGGGGAAATAAGCCTATAGACCAGCCTATATTTGAAGATGGAGATGGGGCCTATTTTTCTAAGCTGCCTATAAAGGCCATGGTTAAGGAAATTAGATCTATTGGCCTACCAGCTTCTATTTCCAATACAGCTGGAACCTATGTTTGCAACCATATTATGTATGGCCTTCACTACCTTATAGATAGGAAGTTTAAGGGGATTAGGGGAGGTTTTATTCATGTACCTTTTATACCAGAGCAGGTGGTGGATAAGAGAAATATGCCTTCTATGAATATGAGTGATATAGTTAGGGCCTTGGAAGTGGCGGTGGCAGTGGCTGTTTTACAGGATCAGGATATAAAAGAGGAGGGTGGGGCTACCCACTAGGATATAAAAAAAGCATAACTGATGTTATGCTTTATTTTTGTGGATTATTGGCTCTGGCCACTAGTTCTGATATAAGTTTTTTTGCCCCATTTTTGTCTAATTCTTGGTAGTTTATAGTTGTGCCTGTAACCTTGGATAGATTCTCCAAAGCATTTCTTTGCTTTTGAGTCATAGGCTGAGACTGTTGATTGTTGTATTTTTCCTCTGTTTCTTCAATCTTGTCTAGCTCTTCTATGGCAGTCATACCAATGTTGGTAAGGTCCCTTAAAGCTCTGGCCTTGGCACGTGTAGAGGCCATTCTTATAAGATGGGGTACCAAGATATTTTGTACAGAGCTGGGAGAGGCATCTCCAAGATCTGTAAAGCTGGTATCTTTTGTTTTAGCCGTTGCCGAACATATTGCTGTCATATTATTTTCCTTGTTGGGAATCTGGAGTATTTCCACTTCTATGGATTTTAGTCCTAGAGAGTGAGCGTAGTCTAGAAGTCCCTCGTAGGTTACATAGGATTTTCCCTTTAAGCTTATTATAAACTTATCATTAATGGTCAAAAAATCTCCTCCTAACTATTTAGTAAGGTAAGCTACTCCTAGTTTAACAGTGTTTTCTATAGCATCCTTGTGAGTTCTTTCAAAGGAGTGGGATGCGTCTACTCCTGGGCCTATTAGTCCAGCCTTAAACATTCCTCCAGCTCTTAGGGCTGCAGAAGCATCTGAGCCGTAGAATGGATAAATGTCTACTACATAGTCTATATTATTTTCCTTAGCTAGATTAACTAGTCTAGTTTTTAATTCAAGATCATAAGGTCCTGTGCTGTCTTTTGCACAAATAGTAACTTTTTGCTCGTGGGAAGTTTGTCCTTCTCCAGGAGCTGCCATGTCTACAGCTATGAATTCCATAGTTTTTTCTGGTATGCCTGCACTAGCACCATGTCCTACTTCTTCATAGTTTGAGATGAAGAAATTAGTAGTGTAGTTAGGTTTTATATTGTTTTCTACTAGGTATTCTGCCATTCCTAGTATGGATATAACTCCAGCCTTATCATCTAGATGTCTTGATTTGATGTAGCCTGATTCAGTAACTTGACATCTTGGATCTAGGTAGACAAAGTCTCCTACTTCTATGCCTAGTTTCTCCCTAACATCATCAGCTGACTCTACTATTTCGTCTATTCTAACCTCTAGATTAGCGTCATTTCTATCTACTTCCTTTGTTCCGCTGCCGTGAACATGGGAAGATGCTTTTGTAGTAAGTATAGTACCTGTGAATCTTTTTCCTTCTGAATTTTTTATAGTAACATAAGTTCCCTCAACTGTATCCCAAACATAGCCACCTAATTGAGTAAGCTTTAGTCTTCCGTTAGCCTTTATTTCTTTAACCATAGCACCTAGAGTGTCTACGTGACCTGAAAGAGTAACTTCTTGGTCTGTATTTTTTCCCTCAATAGTTGCTACTAGGGCACCTTTTTGTGTTAGGTAAGTATTTAGACCTAGAGCCTTAAATTCACCTTCTACATATTCGATAGCTTCTTTAGTGTCACCAGTAGGACTAGAAATATTTAAAAGTGTTTCTAGTTTTTCAGTTAATTTGTCTACGTTAATTTTCACAGTATCTCCTCCTTAAAGTCTATACCTATATAATACTACAAATAGGGGCTTAATAAAAATATTTAGCATTAAAATTTTTTTTATAGTATAATATGAGTACATTGATAGAGAATATAGTAGGACCTTTAGAGGCTTTAAATAGCTGGATTTAGGAGTGATGTAGTGAATAAGGTTAGCTCTGGGGGAATAGTAGTTTTTAAGAATGCTGTATTATTACTGCAAAAGTTTAATGATGATTGGGTTCTTCCCAAAGGGGGGCAAAAGAAGTTTGAGTCCCTGAAGGATACGGCCCTAAGAGAGGTCTTTGAGGAGACTGGTTCTAGGGGGCAGGTAGTAGACTATGTGGGAAAGATTCATTATAAATATAGGGATATAGACAATAGACTTATAGATAAGGTGGTTCACTGGTATCATATGAAGACCGATAATATGGAGTGTAGGCCTCAGAGGGAGGAGGGCTTTAAGGATGCCAACTTTGTCCACATAGACAGAGTTATGGAACTGCTTAAACATGATGATGAGAGAAGTATATTCAAGAAGTTTTTAGAAAAGTATGATAGAGAGTAGGTAGGTAAAATGTCATTTTCATCAAGTACCAAGAATGAGGTATCTAGACTGCCTATATTAGATAGATGCTGTGCCCTAGCTGAATTATCAGCTATAATTAGGATGAATGCTACAATACAAATAAAGATGGACAATAGGCTTAGCCTTAAGTTTGTTACAGAGAATGCTGCCATAGCCAGGAGGATATTTTCTCTTTTAAAGTATCTTTATAGCGAAAATGTAGAGGTTATGGTTAGGAGAAACAGGCAGCTTAAGAAAAACAACAACTACCTAATATATGTTAGGGAAAATAGTTTAACAAGACAGATACTAGAGGATACAGGCTTTACCATAGATGATGATAATATTTATCTAGTAACCAAGTATGATATACCAGAGAAGATAGTGGAAAAAAGATGCTGCAAGAGAGCCTATATTAGGGGCTCCTTTCTGGGAGGTGGATCCATATCCAATCCAGAAAAGGGCTACCACATGGAATTTGTTACTAATGGTGAGGACTATGGCCTTAAGCTATCAAATCTAATAAATAGCTTTGACCTAAATTCCAAGGTTATAGAAAGAAAGGACAACTACGTGATCTACCTTAAAGAAGGAGAGCAGCTAGTGGAAATCCTTAATATAATAGAGGCCCATCAGGCACTTTTGAAATTTGAAGATATAAGGGTATTTAAGGATGTTAGAAACAATATAAACAGGTTGGTAAACTGTGAAACAGCCAATTTAGGTAAGGTTATAGACGCCTCCTTGAGGCAGGTAAACAACATAGAGTATATAGACAGGATGATGGGTTTGGAAAAGCTACCTGAAAATCTTCAGGAAGTAGCCCACTTAAGACTTGAGTATAGAGATGCAAGCCTAAAGGAATTAGGCAGCAAGTTAAACCCACCAGTGGGGAAATCAGGGGTTAATCACCGCTTTAGGAAGATAGATGAAATAGCAGAAAGACTTGAAAGAAGGGAGAAATCCAAAAATGCTCAAAGAAAAGGCAGTTCTAAATAACGAACTAGGCTTGCATGCAAGACCTGCTGCAGTTTTTGTGAAAAAGGCAAATGAATTCCAGTCAGATATAAAGATTGAAACTGGCGGAAAGCTGGTAGATGGCAAAAGTATTATAGGAGTTATGTCCCTAAGTGCCTTTGCTGGTGAGGAAATCCTTTTACTGGTAAAGGGGCCTGATGAAAAAGAGGCCATAGAAGAGCTTAAGAAGCTTCTGGAAGAGGGGCTTAAGGATATATAAATAGAAAAACATCCAAGATTTAATCTTGGATGTTTTTTAGTATAAATGTCTCATTTTTATTAGAGCATTCTCAATTAGAGAAAGGTCTATAACCCTAAAGTCATCTAGAACCTGCTCTGTCCAAAGAGGAGTTTTCTTGTCTGAGTAAAACTTGTTAACTGTATTTATACTCTCTTCTATTATGCTTACGCCTGACATGTCTAGATCACCTTTTTTCCTACTAATTAAAATAGTCTTATAAGGAGTCTCATTAGGCTTTACGCTGCCTGAAAGAGGGTGGGTCTTTAGCTCATGTCCTTCATGAATTCTTTCTCTTACATACATCATTACTTCAATTAAATCCACACCTTCTAGAAAAGTAATTTCGTACTCATCCTTGAACTTTTCTACAACATAGGGATTGTTAGTAACTATTAAATCGTTCTTCATAACTAAACCTCCAAACATATGATACCTATATATTATCACAAAAGTGAATAAAATATAATCTATATTATATATTTATCTATGGCCAGGGTTTTTTCCATTTATATATAGTATAATTACATAAAAAGGAGTGATAAGATGACCACTATATTTCAAAAGCTTGTAGAATTCTTCTTCTATCTAAGCAAGGACTGGGGCATGGCTATAATCCTCTTGACCCTTTTGTCAAAGTTGATTCTTCTACCCTTAAATCTCAGTAATAAAAAGAGCCTGAAAAAACAGGATGAACTGGCTGAGAAGCTAAGGGCCTTGGAGCTTGAATACAAGGAAGACAGGGAGAAATTTGAAGAGGAAAAAACCAAACTTTACCTTGAAAACAAGGGCTTGACCCTAGGAATTTTAACTATGTTTTTACAAATTCCAATATTTACATCTGTGTATAGGGTGGTAGTTAACCTGCCAGAAAAGGGAACTATACTTCTACCTTGGGTAGAAAATATAGGCCTAAGAGACCCCTATTATTTAATACCAATCCTATATTTAGTTGTAAATATTTTGCCTATGGGACTAGGATATATCCCCTTTTTAAAGGGGCTGGGCTATGAGAAGGCCAATGGAAAGGCCCTGGCTATGAGCCTTGTCTTTAGTTTATTGATTATATCCAAGGCGCCGGTAGGACTGGGTCTTTACTTTATAGCCAGCAGTCTTATAGGATCTTTTGAGGACCTTTTTTACAAGCTGCTGGAACTTAAAAAGAAGAAGCTTTCCCAGTCTTAGACCGGGAAAAGTGGGTAGATGTAAAGGACTAGACTAGACTTTAGGGGAGGGGATCTTATGGATTATAGACACAGCTTAAGGAATCTTCTAGCCCTGGTATTACTGCTTCTACTAGCCTTCCTTTTTCTATCTAAATTAGGCCAGAAGCCAGATAGAGAAAAGTCCTTTAAGCCTATGCTTAAGCTAGAGGACACTATCTATCTTTGGACAGATGATAAGGACTTGGACCCAGGGGACTTGGAGGAGCTAGGCCAGGTGGAATTTTCCTATAAGAGCCTGGAAAGGTCGCTAGGAGACAGGGACCAAGACAGGTCCAGCAATATCTTTACTCTTGGAAGCCCTATTTACAGGTTGGATAGGGATAGGATAGTAGTTTTAGACCAGGGGTCTTATTCTATATTAGAAAAAAGCAAGTAGGGGAATCCTCTACTTGTTTTTTTTTAAGCCTATAGACCCCTAGCCTATATATTTAGTAATAGTAACTTTTGGGTCTAGGGCAACTGATTTCAAATATAGCATTTTGAATAATTGTTATTAAACATAAAATATGGGTAAATCAGCTATAGGTAAGCTTTATCTTAAAACTAGATTAAGGGTAGTAGAGTTGCTAGTTTAAATTTTAAAATATTAGTAGGAATTATATGATGATAAATAAGGGGTTTTGGAGGTGTTTTAGACTTTATATATTTGATTTAAGGGCTAGAGTGTGAAAAATAACTTAGGGGGTGAGATTTTTGAAGACAAGGAGTTTAGCTAAGATTCTATCACTTTTGATAGGTTTATCCTTGATTATAACTGGGGTTATGTTTTTGTTTAATCCTATAGCTGCTTCTCTTACTATAGTGACTTGGTTGGGGATTTTATTGCTGGTTACTGGTATTATGAAGGTGGTTAGGTACTTTTCCCATGATAATTTTAGAAAGGGTGGCTTTCTTGTTAGTGCAATATTAGATATTATTTTGGGTGTTTATGTTTTAAGACATAATATTGTATCTATAAAGGCTTTGGGGGTAGTTATTGGATTTTGGCAACTTTTCAGTGGTATATCCAGTTTGGCAGCTGCCATAGATTTAAAAAGAGCTGGATTGGCTAGATGGTGGGTTGGTATAGTTACTGGTACTATCGGTATAATCTTTGGATATGTTTTAATCAGGAATATGGAGATAGCAACTATGTATATGTCTGCTATTGTAGCAGTTAATATGGTTGTATATGGCTCTTCATATATTATGACCTATGCAGGTATAGATGGAATGGATGGTTAGAATTTATGGTGTTCTAGAGTCCTCTTTTGGGCTCTAGAACCTTACTTTACAGGGGGGCTAGTATGTCAACGCATCTTGTTTTAAAAAATAGAGTGGATGATTTAATAGCAGGCAGGACTATGGATTTTTCCTTGGGCTTGGAGCCTAGTTTTCTATTTTATCCTAGGTATTATCTGATGAGATTTAATAATGGTCAGATAGTAGAGGAACATTTTAGCTTTATGGGGATGGGCAAGAAGATGGATAAATACTTGTTGGTTGATGGCTTAAATGAAAAGGGTTTAGCTTGTGCAGCTTTCTATTTAGATGGAGATATTAAATATAATATAGATGAGATGAGACATAGGATAAATTTAGATCCTGAGGAGTTTATACATTGGGTTTTGGCTAAGTATAGCTCTGTAAAGGAACTTGATCAGGATTTGGATAGGTTTAATCTTGTTGCTAATGATCTTTATTATATAGATAGACCTATGGCCTTGTATTGGGTTGTTACTGATGGAGTTGGTGATTCTATAGTTATTGAAGCTAGGGATAAAAAATTATGCTCCTATAGGAATGGGTTGGGCATGATTACCAATAATCCTTATTTTATGGAATATTTTAGGGGCATGGAGAAAACTTTAGGTCTAAAGGGACTTAGCTCTTTGTTTTTACCATCTGCAAACCTGATAGTTAGTTCTAATTTTGAAGATCTGTCTTCTGGCAATATAGATGGGGTTTTCTCAAAGAGATTTTTAAGGCTTAGTTTTTCCAGTGATTGGAAGTTGGACTCTAATTCTTTTGAGGATTTATTACGGGAGGCTATAGCCTATAGTAATATTTTAAGCCTGCCTAAAGGACTTTTACCTAAGGAGGAATCTTTTATTGATTATACTCAGTACAGGTCCTATGTGTATCCTGAAAGTTTAGATTATATATTTAGTGACTATAATTCTCAAGAACTTAAAATTATTAATATTGGTGATTTTGATGGGGATAGTAGGGAATTTTTATCTATAGACTTAGATGGGAAAATGAATTTTAAAAAAATAGTTTAGCTTGGCTGGAGGTAAATAAAATGGACTTTAGCTCATTGATTTTACTATTGGTTATACCTTTAGAGTTGTTGTTACAAAAATGGATATCTCGGGGGCCTAAAGTGGTTGATAGCTACTTGGCCAGCATTGCTATGCTAATAGTATCTTTAGTGAGCTTGTTTGTGGCTATTGGGTTTAGGGGAGAGCTTTTAAGGAGAGATTGGGCTGAATATAAAAAGAAAAGGTCCTTGATTGGTTATAGTTTAGGTTTAGCTTTTATATCTGCCTTTCTTATAAACATATTTGATTCTTTAAATGAATTTTTAAATATATTGCCTTTATCTAGTACTGCCCAGCTAGTTAGGGGCTTGGATTGTAGGGAAAACTTAATAGTGTCCTTTATTCCTCTTATAAGCCCAGTTGTAGAAGAAGTAGTTTTCAGATATGAACTATACTATAGGCATAGGGATGGATGGGTTTTAGATTTGATTTTAGCCAGCTTTTCATCAGCTATATTTGCCCTTTTTCACCTTAGGAACTATGGTTTTCATTATACTAAGATATTGCCCTTATTTTTGATTGGCTTAATCTTTTGTTATTCTTATAAGAAGA
>JASLIL010000060.1 GCA_030152145.1 Tissierellales bacterium | reverse complement strand
TAAATAGAATAATACTGCAATAAGTATAATCACCTTGTACATATATGGACTTAATATGTCCCGCTCATCAAACTTCTGCTATTAAGATAAAATAATTTTAGACATTACAAACAAAGGTAACACCGCTACCTTTTTTATCTACTGATTTAGTCTAACTTTCAATAATACTGGGAATCTAGGTTCTTGGATATGAAAAAAAGTATGGTCTATTTTTGAAAGTTTTAACTTACAGACCAAGAGAAATAAAGAAAATCCTACCGCCTTCTTAATCAACCTTTTTATTAGAGTTGTAAACTTGCAGATCTTGCAGGTATAGTTTTTTACTGGGACTTTTAAATCACAGTTACACCTACAAGATAAATCTATGAAAATCAGGGACACTAATACAAATATCACTGATAAAGCAATAATTTTAAATATTTTCATACCATGCCCCTCCTTAAATTTATTCTACAACTAACCTCCTGACAACACAAGAGATTATACACTATTCTTTTCACTAACTTTCATTTATATACCTATAGTATTATATAATTCAGAAAATATCAAAAATTTCTTTCACTTATAAATTATAAGATAAAAAATATTTACATATTTATGCAGTATACGTATTTTAATACATGAAAAAGGAGGTCTAAGACCTCCTAGGCTATGCTTATATTTCCATTAGTTGTACTGGCTATTATCTCTCTTGGATCAGAGCTATCATAATCTAGGCTTCTAGCAACCTTGATATTCTTGCTGTCTATATCAAAAACCAATTGATCTAAATCTAGGTTTACACTACCACTAGTTGTCCTAAGATTTAAATAGCCCTTGAAATCCTCAGCTGTCCTAAGACTTATGCTTCCATTGCTAGTAGTTAGGAAGGCTTTGGCACTAGTAAGACCCTCTACATCTATAATTCCATTGGAAGTTGTAGCATTTAATTTCTTGGTGTTAACTGAATCTAGGATAATTTTTCCATTAGATGAATGTAGATTGCTTTCCTCTGATCTAATACTAGACAAATCTATCTTCCCATTTTTTGTTTCTAAAAGTATAAAATCTGCATCTATATTCTTTAGATTAATACTTGCATTTCTGCTCTTTATCTCCAGTTTTTCAGCCATAAGATTGTCTACTTCCACCTTGGCATTCCTATTGCTTATTTTTACCTGACCATAGCTAGCCCTGGGCAAAAAGACATCTAATTTTACAGCTATATTTTCCTTTACAAGAGGCCTTAAAAATATGGTATTACCTTCCTCAGCCATGTCGTAGTAACCTTCCTTAGGTCTATTCTTTAAGGCAGTCTTTCCATATCTTACATTGGCATTTATAGAAATCTCCTTATCCTCAGTAGGGTAAATCTTAATAGTGTCATTAATACCAGTTATATCTATATTTAAATTTTCCCTAGCTGTTGGATCAAACTTAAAGTCATAAAACTCACTTTCATACTTACCTGAGAAAATATTTGAAAAGTTACTATCCTCTAAGGATTCAAAAAGCCCTGAAATACCCTCCATTATATTCTCTGCCAGAGAAAGCCCCTTGCTAGCTGCCTTCTCTGAATAATCCATGGTCTTCTCTGTAAAGCTGCCTAGCTTATCCTTAACCTGATCCTTCTTAGAATCTCCCAAAGCTGACAAAAGATTTTCTGCATCTTCTGCGCTAATCTTTCCTTCTTCCAGCATCTTTAAAATCATCAACTTCTCTTCATTCATTAGTAACTCTCCCTTCCTAAAAGTAATTTCTCTGCTTCCTCAGCACTAATCTCCCCATCATTAAGCCTCTGTAAAATCTCCATCCTATCTAGCCTCTCCTCATTCTCCTTAGGATTATAGCCCAAGGCCTTTATAACATTGTCTAATCTACCTCTAACAGTTGGATAAGATATTCCAAGCTCCTTCTCTATTTCCTTTATATTGCCTCTCTGCTTTAAAAATATCTCTACAAAATCCTGCTGCTCCCTAGTCAATCTAGAAAATTTATTTAGGTCAAAGTCTCCCTCAATACCAGTTCCACACTTTTTACAAGCCAACCTCTCAACCTTTAATTCACCACTGCAGATAGGACAATTCCCAATAATTTCCTTTTTCACCTAACCACTCCTCTCTTTAAAGTCAAACTTCAACTATTGAATATATGATATACTTTTAGTTAATTATTGTCAACAAGATTTAAAGATTATTAACTATTACCTTGATTCATAGCCTTTCATTAAAGTCATAGATTAAGATTATTAAAGTCAGGTTTAATTTCTATAAAAAAATAAGAGATGTCTCCATCTCTTATAGCTTTTCAAACTTATATAGTGGTGATTTTTCCTGGGCTAGAGCCCCAATTTTAGGCACCAAATTCTTAAAGTGCTCTGACTCCATATGAGCTCTTAAGTATTCTTCCCCCTCCCACTTTTCAAATATACAAAGTCCTAGCTCATTATCCAGGTCCCTATATACTTCATATATCAAACATCCCTCTTCCTTCTTGGATTCCCTAACCAGCTCCTCTATTAGTTCCAGAGCCTGATCATACTTGTCCTTTGGAAATATCTTTCTATTGAAAAGTAACATAAGCCACCTCCTAGTTCTTAAAACTTTCTTTTACAAACCTAGCCCCTATAACTATAAGAACCAAGCCTAAAATACTTGTTACTATAAGCCTTAAGATATGCATGCCATCACCTAGTTTCCATACTTAAATTCTATCCTATCTTCTCCACCATCTCTACCATCATACTCGAATATATACTCATCTTCCTTAACTTCTCCATTCTCCACAGCCCATCTCAGTTTAAGCATAGGGATACCCTCTGGATAAACTGCATTTACAAGCAGTCTTTCTCCCTTATTTAAACTATAAACCTGCAAAACTTCCTTCTCTACCAATTTATCTCCCTCATATTCTAAGGCTATAAGCTTTATACCATCTAGGTCAAAGTTACTTGTAAGGCTAGTGTACTCTCCACTCTCATTTCCATCATCATAGAAATATTCATATTCCTCTATATTTGGCTTGACTCCATCTCTATAAAATTCTCTTTCTATAGTAACCAGCCTTTCCTGAGCTTCACCTTCTTTAATTTCCTCTTCAGCTTTCTCTTCAGTTTTCTCTGGAGTTTCTTTCTCCACCTCTACCTCCACATCTTCCTTCCCATCTTCCTTGGCTTCATTTTGACTGCAAGCTGTTAAACTAAGGGCCAAAAGACCTGCCAGGGCTATATATTTAAACTTTTTCATCCTATCCCTCCTATTAACCCTATCTTAGCATAGTTTAAGTCCCATATAGTTACAAATTATTTAAACTTAGGTCCCTCCTATTTTAAATTCAAGAAAACTAGGTATAATATAGGTATATAGGAGGTGCTAATATGGGATATTCAATAACTAGCACAAAAAAACACACTAGAGACATCTTGAGAATGTTGGACCAGGTAGAAAGAGACCTAAAGGCTGCTAGAAACTGGGGAATCTACGACATACTAGGAGGCAAAACTATTGTAGGCCTAATAAAACACAATAAGATTAAAAAAGCAGAAAACAGATTGAAGTCAGTAAAAAGAGAACTAAAATCTCTTCAAAATGAACTAATGGCCTTAGACATACCAGTTAATACTAGAATAAATGCAGGCAGCTTCAATAAATTCATGGATATATTTGTAGATAATACCATAGCAAACTGGTATACCCAGGCAAAAATTGGGGATGGCCTAAGAGAAGTCAGATACCTTCAAGGCCTAATAGAGGGAGTCTACAGAGATCTAGACAGACTCTAAAAAAGTTCTTCCAGTTTAAAGCCAAATAGGTTGGATCCATTCCAGCCTATTTTTTTACATTTTTTGTCTATAAACATATTTGACTTCTACTTTCCCTTGTGTTATATTCTACTTGAAATTAAATATATCTTCAGGGCAGGGTGAAATTCCCTACCGGTGGTATAGCCCACGAGCCTTATGGCAGATTCGGTTAGATTCCGAAGCCGACAGTATAGTCTGGATGAAAGAAGAAACATAGTCTATTTTTCTACTATTTTTTAGTGGAATTCTATAGATTTTTAGACCCTGAAATTTTTCAGGGTCTTTTTTATTGGAGGTTTTAATATGAAAAAAGCATATATGAAAAAAGCCTTGGATCTAGCTAAAAAAGCAGAGGGATTTACAAAATCCAATCCCATGGTAGGCTGCCTTCTAGTTAAGGGTGGAAATATAATAGCCCAGGGCTACCACAAGGGATATGGCATGGACCACGGAGAGATAGAGGCCTTGAAAAAAGCAGATGATCCTAGAGGTTCTACAGCCTATGTTAATCTTGAACCCTGCTGTCATCATGGAAAGACTGGCCCCTGCTGTCAAGCCCTGGTAGAAGCTGGCGTAAGAAAGGTCTACATAGGGCATTTAGATCCTAATCCTCTAGTATCTGGGAAAGGACTGGCCTACTTGAAAAGACATGGTCTAGAGGTAGAAGTGGGAGTATTAGAGGAAGAGTCTAAAAAGCTAAATGAAGTATTTATAAAGTACATATCTACTTCCCTACCCTTTATTGCTATAAAATCTGCCATGACTTTAGATGGTAAAATAGCCTGTAAAACTGGGGATTCCAAGTGGATAACAGGATCTAAATCCAGGCACTTTGTCCATGAGCTTCGACACAAGTACATGGCTATAATGGTTGGAGTCAACACAGTATTAAGAGATGATCCTTCTCTTGACACCAGAATAGAAGGCCTCCAATCTCCTATTAGGGTCATAGTTGATTCAAAGGGTCGCACTCCCCTGGATGCAAAAGTTCTAAATCACAAGAACTCTAAAACACTAATAGCTATAACTAAGGCCTGCAGCCAAGAAAGAAGGGAGGCCTACTGGAAAAAAGGTGCAGAACTTATAGTGACTGACTCAAAGGATGGCAGGGTAGACCTAAGATTTCTTCTAGAAGAACTTCACAAAAGATCTATATCCTCAGTACTAGTAGAAGGTGGTGGAGAGCTTAACTACTCTCTAATAGAAGAAAAACTGGTAGATAAGCTCTACCTGTTTATAGGTCCAAAAATCTTTGGAGGCAGGGGCCAGTCCATAGTGGCTGGTAAAGGTGTAGACAAAGTAAGTGATGCCTTCCCCTTCTCCATAGAGGAAATAAGAAAATTTGACCAAGACCTACTTTTAGAATGTTACAGGAGGTAATACTATGTTTACAGGAATAGTAGAGGAGCTAGGTAGAATCCTAGATATAAAAAAGACCAGCAACCTAATAGATCTAACCATTGAGGCCCAGCAGGTCCTAGAGAATTTAGTAATAGGCCAAAGCATAGCTACAAATGGTGTCTGCCTCACAGTCACAGAGCTAGAACCTACTTTCTTTAAGGCCCAGCTTATGAAAACTACCATGGAAAGTACCAATCTTGGCCAATTAAGACTTGGTGACAGAGTAAATCTTGAAAGAGCTCTTAGACTTTCTGACTGCCTAGATGGACACCTAGTATCTGGCCACATTGACTGCCTGGGCTACATTAAAAACATAAGCAGACTGGAAAACTACTATCTCATGACCATATCTATGGACCCCTACTACAGTAAGTATCTAGTAGATAAGGGCTCTATAGCCATAGATGGCATTAGTCTTACAGTAGTAGAAGCTTTAAGAGATAGTTTTACAGTTTCCATAATTCCCCACACAAAGCAGGCCAGCAACCTAGACTTTAAAAAGACAGGTGACAGCCTTAATCTGGAATTTGATCTAATACCAAAGTACTTAGAGAAACTTTTAAAAAAAGAAAATGAAATGGACTTGGCCTTCTTAAGGGACAAGGGATTTTGTTAGGAGGGTTACTATGTTTAATACTATTGAAGAAGCTATATCAGATATAAAAAAAGGAAAGATGATTATAGTAGTAGATGACGAAGACCGTGAAAATGAAGGTGATCTACTAATGGCAGCCCAAATGGTAGAGCCTGAGGACATAAATTTTATGGCCCAATATGGTCGAGGCCTTATCTGCCTACCATCCTGTGGAAAAAGACTGGATCAACTAGGTCTTAAGCAAATGACAGACAATAACACTGATCCCTATGAAACTGCTTTCACAGTATCCATAGATCACGCTGACACTACAACTGGTATATCTGCTTTTGAAAGAGCCTATACTGTAAAGAAGTTCCTAGATAAGGATGCAGGCCCTCTCGACTTTAAAAAGCCGGGTCACATCTTTCCTTTAAGAGCAAAGGAAAATGGAGTTCTCTGCCGTAAGGGACATACTGAAGCAGCTGTAGATCTGGCGAGACTAGCAGGCTTCTACCCAGCTGGTCTTATCTGTGAAATAATGAGAGAAGATGGCAAAATGGCCAGACTAGATGATCTTTTAACTTTCAAGGAAGAACACCAGTTAAAGCTTGTAAAAATAGATGATCTAATAGCCTACAGAAAGAAAAAGGAATGTCTAGTAAGGCTTGAAGGTCAGGCCAAACTACCAACAGAATTTGGAGACTTTCAAATATTAGGTTTTGAAAATGACCTAGATAAAAAAGAACATCTAGCCCTGATAAAAGGAGATATAAAAACTAAGGTTCCCCTAGTTAGAATTCACTCTGAATGTCTAACAGGTGATGCACTTTTCTCCAGAAAATGCGACTGTGGTCAACAACTAAGAAATTCCATGAAAGCCATGGAAAAAGAGGGGGCTGGCATAATCATATACCTAAGGCAGGAGGGCCGTAATATAGGTCTCCTAAACAAAATAAAAGCCTACCAACTACAAGATCAAGGCCTAAATACAGTAGAGGCCAACCTAGCCCTAGGGCTAGCTATAGACAACCGAGACTACACTATAGCCCACCAAATACTTAGCTACCTAGGACTAGAAAAAATAAGATTAATAAGCAACAACCCTGAAAAAATAAAAGCTATGGAGGAAGTGGGAATCGAAGTTGAAAGAGTAGAAATAAAGTCCAAGCTACTAGAAGAAAATAAAAACTATATAAAAACTAAAAAAGAAGAACTTGGACATCTTCTAAGTATATAAGGAGGTTACAAAATGAAAGTAATAGAAGGAAAACTATTGGGACAGGGCCTAAAATTCGCCCTAGTAGTAGGAAGATTCAATGAATTTATAACATCTAAGCTTCTAGAAGGAGCCAAGGACTGTCTTCTAAGACACGGTGTAAGAGAGGAAGACCTAACCCTAGTCTGGTGTCCAGGAGCCTTTGAAATTCCTTTAGTAGCAAAAAAACTAGCTGAATCTCAAGACTACGATGCGGTAATATGCCTGGCTACAGTTATAAGGGGTAGTACCCCTCACTTTGACTATGTCTCAGCTCAAGTGTCTAGAGGCATAGCTCAAACATCTCTAGAAAGTTCCAAGCCCGTAGTCTTTGGTGTCCTTACAACAGATACCATAGAACAGGCCATAGAAAGAGCTGGCACCAAGGCAGGTAACAAGGGCTTTGATGCAGCTACAACAGCCATAGAAATGGCCAACCTTATAAAGAGCATTTAAAAAGCTAGCCCAGGCTAGCTTTTTAAATCTATTTTTTGTAGGCAGAAAAATTTAAATCCTCCATATAGTCCGCCAATCTTACAGCATCCCCCACAGAAGCAGCCATCCTATGACCATCAACTGTATGTACCCTGACTACATCTGCTCCCATAAAGCTGGCTATAGCTGTTAAGGCAGCAGAGGCCCTGTCCCTATTTTCCAAACCCTCTATAGTAGATGGCTCTACCTTGAAGCCTTCTTCCTCTAAAATATTGGAGATAAACCTCTTTCTAGACACTCCCAGGAAAATCTTATGACCCATCCTGTGAATTCTATCCATATTCTTTATTAAGATTAAGTTCTCCCTCTTAGTAAGACCAAAACCTATACCTGGATCCAACATTATCCTATCCCTAGAAATTCCAGCCCTCTCAGCCTCCCTAAGACTTCTAGCGAAATAGAAGTCCATAAGATCTAAAATATCCATAGACTCCATTTTTAAAACTTCCTCCTCTGAAAAAGACCAGCCATCTCCAAATTTAGGAAATACCTTAGATCCAGGATGATTTGGTCTAGCTATAGTAGGATTAAACATAAGTATGGCTCCAGCCTTAGACTGGCCTATAACCCTGGCCATATCCCTATCCCCCAAAAGTCCTGTTATATCATTTATAATATCTGCACCAGCCTCTATAGAAGCCTTGGCCACATCTGCCTTCCAGGTGTCTACAGAAATAGGCAGGTCAGTTTTCTCCCTTAAAGCTCTTATAAGAGGAACTACTCTGGCTATCTCATCCTCAGAAGAAACCTTGCTGCTACCAGGACGAGTAGACTCTCCCCCAATATCTAAGATCTGGGCACCAGCTTGAATTAAATCCATAGATCTTTTTAGGGCCTCCTCCCTACCAAACCATCTGCCTCCATCGGAAAATGAATCAGGAGTAACATTTACAATACCACAAATTAAGGTCTTTTCTGAAAGCAATTCCCTATCTCCAAATCTAAAAACTAATTTTTCCACAAAACTACCTCCTTATAAAGTCCCATAAACTTCCACCTTGGAAATGTAAATCCTAAAATTAACAATAAAAAAGAACACTGATAAGAGTGCTCCCTAAAATTTGATCTCTACAGCGGAAGCAGCAAGTATGTCGCATGAAGAAACTTCATTTCCTTTAGTGGCTACATCCCATCCACAAACACTTTACGCATATTGCCTACTCTGTCTCATAGAACTTCCAGCAGTTTAAGAATTTTCTTGAAATTTAAAGAAAAAACTCCCAGAAGCAATCAGTATTGAATTTTATTTGCCTTGAGTATAACTTATAAAGAGCTTAATGTCAATAAAAGGAAAAAGGGTCCCCTAAGAAGACCCTAGCTATCAAGAGGCTCAAAAGCCTCTAAATCCTCAGGATAAACAGCACTATTAAGCTCTTCTCCTGTCTCAAAGTCAAGAACCCTTACCTTGACCCTATACTCCTCCCCACTATAAACCTGGTAAAGACCACTTCTAAGAGCCAAAATCATAGGTGTGAAATCCAAGTCCTCATCATAAAATCCAGCATCCACCTTAACTACAAACTCCTTGAAACCCTGGCTATAGTCTATCTCTCTAATATAGGGTGTGTCCTTACTCTCCACCATAGAATCAAAATCCCTATCCAATCCCTCCTTAAGACTAGCTAGGGCTTTGTTCTGCTCCTCCTCTGTAACCCTTACAGTCACAGAACCATCTTCATTCTCAGTCCTATCTATATTAGAGCCAAATCCCTCCAAATGACCTTCCTCATCAACAAAGTCAGCAGGTATAGTAAGCTCAACCTTCTCCTTTTTAGGACCACAGGCAACCAAGCTTAAAAGCAAAATCAAAGCCATGAAAAAAATCACAGACCTTTTCATAAAACCACTCCTCTTCTAGTTAAAATAGGTATTTATAGCAACAAAAGTTGCAAACAAGCTGGAAAACAAAAGATTCTTGCTTAAATTTAAATAAAGTACTCCTACATACTCCCTAATAAAGGCAGAAACAAGAAAGTAAAATTTTGTCCCAGCCCCTAGGCCATTATAGTCCAATCCTTGATCTTTAGCTATTAAGGCAGCCCTAAAAACATGGTAGTTACTAGTAAAGAAAAGAACCCTAGGATTCTCAAGACCATAGTCATCTACAATATGGCTGGAAAATTTAATATTTTCCTCTGTAGAAGTAGACCTATCCTCACAAACTATATCCTCCTCTTTCACACCCCTACTTACGGCATAGTCCTTCATAGCCACTGCTTCAGCCACCAACTCATCTGGACCCTGTCCACCTGACATAATAATCATCGGCCTCTTTCCAGTTTTTTCTATTTGCTTCCCATAGAAGTCAATAGCCCTATCTACCCTAGAAGCCAATAGAGGCGTAACCCTATCCTCCATAAGTCCAGCTCCTAGGACTATTAAAAAATCCTTATCCTTCTTGGTAAAGTGAAGCCTATAAACCAGGGCAGAAGCTGTAAATATATAGAAACCAATTAGAAAATAGGTAAAATAGGAAAATCCAAAGCTAACCAAGCTTTTAAGCATCCTATGGCCCTCCATCCCCATAATAAAAGGCAGTCCAAAAGAAGAAATAATAATTCCCAAACCTAAAAGAATACTAAGTATATGGGAAAAAGACTTACCCTCCTTTTTTATCAAGGTTCTACCACTAGTAAAAAGCGTAATAACAAAAGCAATATAGGCAATAATTCCTAGAAATATAAAAATCAATAGCGATAAAGACACCAATACCCTAATCCAGGCCACATCCCTATCAATGCTGTATATAAGTCCAGCCAGCCACAGAAATCCTAAAGAAAGCAAGAAAAAGAAGCCATTGAAAAACCTTCTCCTCTCCCTTAAGTGACTAACCAACCATAAGACAAAACCAATTATAATAAGACCAATTATATAGTTGTAGTTCATAGAAACCCTCCTCTTAAAGATAATACCCATATAATAACACAATCTACTAATATTTGTTACTCCTCTATATAATGACACTTGTCATAATTAATACTTTACATTTTTCCTCTTTTAAAGGATAATTAACTTGATAAAAGGAGGTTATCCCATGAAATTTATAAACTCATCATCAAAAGACTTCTACTATCTGATGGAAGAAACAGGACTGGAGTACCAGAAGATTCAAGAAGAAGACAGGGATTTATATGTAATCCACCTACCAAGCAAGGACTTTGATTTAAACATCCTAGTAGAAATAACAGACTACTTTGTAGACATTCACATCTACAACATAATAGAAGTAGAGGAAAGTCCAGAAGTCTTAGAAATAATAAATGAACTAAACTCCTACTACAGAATACTAAAGGTCTATATAGCCAACGACAGCATAACCATAACCAGCAACCTAACCATATCAGAAGACTATATACTAGCCGAAACAGTATTTGAAAGAGTTGTGGATCTAAAAGAATTACTACCAGAAGTCTATGAACAAATAAGAAAAAATATATAAAAACAAAACCTATGGTCAAACCATAGGTTTATTTTGTAAAGTCTCCCAATTTTTTTCAATAATATCTCTATTATATAAAATCCTATCTAGGCTATCCTCTCTGGTCATAATTTTTATATTTGAAGACATAGACCTTATAAAACTCAACCACTCAACAAAATTCAAGGCATTAGGATTACAACTAATAGGTGGTGATACAAACTTTATTAGATTTCCCCCAACACTTATACTATCTGCCATTAGCTTAATCTTTTCATACCTCATATTCCTCTCTATCCTAAGCCCCTCTCTTTGGGTCAAGGAGATATTAACTGACCCAGATACACTTAAATCCCTATAAAGGATATCTATATAGGCCCTAATGATTAAGTACTTAACTATATTAGGGATAGCCATAGAGCCTAAGTGTCTTAGGTCATAGCCATTTTTATACATCTTCTCAGCTATAAGAGATATATCTTTTTCAGGGTTTTCATTTGTAAAAAACTGAGTTAAGAAAAAGCCTGGTATAGGTATACCTCTAGCTGTAAACATATCTGATACTATATGACCTATATAATATATTAAATATTCATGCTTCCTTATAAGCTGATTTTTATCACTTGAGCTGGCCAATACCCTTAAATATCCACTACTATCTACATAGGTTGTTGTATTCATCAGTATATCAAAAACACTAAAAAAAGCCCCAAAAAAAGGATCATGACCCAGGCTTTTCAACCTATGATTATTAGGATTCATATCCCCAACTACAATAGACCTATCGTAGGGAACCTTATATTTTTTGCTAAGGCTATCGGTAAATTCTCCTAATTCATTTTCACCAAAATCTCTAATAATCTTTGTCAATAGACTGCCATCAAATCTTTCTCCCCCTCTATAAACCTTAACAATATCAGGGGTGCCAACAAATATAAGATCTATCAAAAGCGATATAAGCCCGGCAATACCTCCTATAGCAAAGTCTACCGCTGTAAGGGAAGGGGACTTTTTATAATATTCGAAATCCAGCAACTCATTTAAACCTTCATCCAAGCTTAAAAGTTCTCTTAGCTCCTCCTCAGTACTATATTCAATACTAGACAGGACCCTATCCCCCTGTAATTTATTGACCCTATTAATAAGGTCATTTATAGCATCCCTCTTGTCCTCC
Organism: Tissierellales bacterium; assembly: GCA_030152145.1. GTDB lineage: Bacteria > Bacillota > Clostridia > Tissierellales > JASKZW01 > JASLIL01. Next base: position 9,288 of record JASLIL010000060.1, on the reverse strand, counting down.
TGCTCTCTAGCCAAGTCCTCAAGCTTCTTCTTTGAATTCTTCCTGCTTTCATTTATTCTATTAAGTTCATCTTTATTCATAGCTTAAACCCACTTCATAGGAACTAGCAAACCTATTCATTTCTTTGTACTGCCTCTCCATACCCTCTATAATTTTACTTAAGTTATTTATAGCAAGCTTATCCTTCTCTGTCTCCAACTCTAACCTCTTAAGCTCACTATTTAAATTCGCTATTTTTTCCCTTAAGTTTTCCATAACCTTCTGAGCTGATAGGATATCATGCTGTTCATTTAATAAAATTTCCCTCATAACAACACTTAACTTTGCCATCTGTGAATAGGCAAAATTTGGAGATACTTTAGCAAAAGCCCCATAGGCCCCAGCAGCCATGCCCCCACCAACAGCTCCCAAAAGTGCACCTCCACCTGCAATAGCAAATACTCCACCAACCATGCCAGCTCCGCCTGCTGCTATAGCACCACCACCTGCGTAGGCTAAGGCTGCACTTGTTAGAGCCGCTCCACTAAGTCCTGCAAATTTAGCTCCAAAGACACCAACAGCAATAGGACCCGCTAAGCTTGCAAATACTGCAGCACCAACTGCCACCCCTGCAAGTAGAATAACCCCCTTAACTAACCTCTGTGCCCCTGATCTATCGGCAGCCTTCAGTGACTCACAGTAGCTATTATAATAGCTTTCTAGACTAGCGCTTCTTAATATTCCAAGCTTGTTGTTGAAAAAAATCAATTCTTCTAATTCAAAGCTGTACTTTAACCTTGAAAATTCCTTATCATCTTCTTGGTCTAATCCCAAGGGAAAATAAGCCTTAAAAGCTATAGTTTCAATCATGATTAGTTTGTACCACAGGGAACTTCCCTTAGCCCTCCTATGATTAGAAATAGCCTTAGAAAGGCTTTCACTATCATTAATAAAAGTAATCCTATTCTCCTCATCCATCTCAGCAGGAACATTAACAGCCTCCACCCATCTATTTAACCACTTTAGCTTCTTTTCTTGATCAGAAAGCTTTTTAGTCCTCCTAATATCCTCCATTACCATTAGCTTTTCTAGTGAAAACAAGTAAGAAACTTCCTCCCTATCAAGACCAAACATAGACTCTAATGACATTTCCATCTAAACACTCCTATCAATATTACTTTTGTATATATCATCCTGAATTTTTAAACCTTATATCAATATGTATTTCCATAATCCTAATTATAAGAAAACAAAAACCTCCTCATAAAAGAAAACTTCTTTTAAAAGGAGGAATCCATAGATTATACTTAATTATTAGCATGTGCTAGTATTTTACCATAAATCCCAGGCTATTTCTTCCCTTTCAGGAAAATAAGCTATAGTATTTACCTATGGAAATAAACCCAGCTATAAAGACTATTTATTAAGCCTCCAGGCTTTCCAAAAGCTCCAATACAAGATTCAATGCATCCTCATAGCCCCTAATCTTGACTCCATCAAGATAGTAGTCATTTCTAGCCATAACCAGCCCCTCAGCCAAACTATGTAAATCCTCATTTAGATAGAGAAGCAGGTCCTCACTTAGGCTAAGGTCTAGAGCCTCAACTTCCTCTACCCCTAAAACAGAGGTCAAATGCTCTCTGTGCTCTGGACTAAATTCCCTCTGGCAAAGCTTGGCATAGGTCATAAAATCTCTCATAAGATCCCTAGACTCTTCCTCATCCAGCTCAAGGACATTTAAATTTAATTCAGATATAGACTCTATCTCCTGAGACAGGCTTCTCTCCCTCATCTTAACCCTAAAAAAGTAGTCCCTTAGGTCTGCCCTAGCCTCTTCATCTAGCTGAAATCTATCCAGCAAAACCAAATAGTAAAGGTAGCTTTCAGAAGTCAGCTCCTTGTTTTCTAAGTAGGCTCCGGAAATAAAAGCCTTAATATATTTTTCCAAATTCATCCACCCCCTATAAAAGCTAACCAACTAAAACTATATTATTCTTCTTAAAAGTCTTTCTAAGCCTCTTTTCATCTCTCAAGGGAATATTCTGTGAAATCTTAGTCTCCCCCACCCTATAGTCTAAAACCAAGTAGTCCTCAAGCTTCCTAAGCCTAGGATCCCTAACCTCTGAAAAGTCACTAAAGGAAACCAAGGGGCTATAGGTCTTAAAATAAGCCAAACCATCATCCTTCAAGCCAGCACAAGTAAACCTAGACATAAATATAAGATCCAAAAGCACTGCAATCAAATAATTCAAGGGCCTGCTACCTAAAACAAAAGCCAGCAGCAAGAGAACCACCAGGCCAATATTCAAAAATCCCAGCTCCTTCTTAGTAGGCTGGTTTCTAACCATCAAGGCCTTCCTCATCATAAAATTTCTAACTACCACAAATAAAAGTCCCAGGCTCACCAAAGCCAAAAAAATATTAAGTCCCATCTTAAACCTCCTTCAAAGAGATCTTCTGATCCCTAAAAGTCTTCCTCAAAACATCCTCATACTCCAAAGCATAGCTTTGCTTAAGCTTTCTCCCAGCCCCCTCAACCTCCAAAAGAACAAGCTGATCCTCAACCCTTATACTAGCCCTCTTCACCCTATCAAAAGTTAAAAGTCCCACCAACATAGCCTTGCCACTAATAAAAAGCAGGCCCTCCTCTGTCAAACCAGGACTCAATATAACCGAAAGTAAAAGAGCATCAGCTGTAATAGCCAGTAGAAAATAAGGCCAGCCACCGCCAGCAGCTATAGCCAATCCAATAAGTAAAATCAAGCTTCCATTAGCCACAAGAGCCTGAAACTTGCTGGGCTGGGTTAAAGCCACAGCCTCCTTCCTCAACCTAAAGTTGTGGACAGCTGCCAAAACAAAAAGCAAGGCAACCAGTAAAGAAACTATAATTTTCGCCAAAAAACCATCTCCTTTTATAGCATATTAGCACAGAAAACCCAAGAATACAATGAAGCAAGGAAGCCTTTAAAAGCAATAAAGACAAGCCTCCCAAAGCTAGCTTATAATTTCCAATATATTCTAACAATTTAAGCTCTAGGCCTAACCTAAAAGATCCAAGATCAGCCTCTCCTTTTTCCTAACATTCTCCACCCTCTTAGACTCTCCACTAATTCTAACAGGATAGCAAATCTCAAAAAGCCTATCCTCTATCCTATTAACTCCATCAGCCTGCATAAGCTTCTTCCTAAGACTATCAGGCTCCACATTAGTAGTAACTATAGTAGGCAGGCCCAGCCTAGACCTCTTATCCAATATAGAATATATAATCTGCTTACTCTTCTCCTTGCCGTACTCAGCCCCCAAATCATCTAAAACCAAAAGATCAGCATTAACCAGGGAATCTATAACCTCCTTCTCACCCATAGCCCCATGCTTGCCATAGCCATCAAAAATCTTATTTATAATATCTATAGTAGACATAGCTATAACCGGCACCAACTTCTCCAAAAGCCTATTGGCAATGCAAAAACTCAGATAGCTCTTGCCCACTCCTGGCCTACCATAAAATAAAAAGCCCACATTCTCCCTCTTCATAGTCTCCCAATTCTCACAATACTTTAAAGCCAGATCATAAACCTTCCTATTGCTCTCATCCAGCTTAAAGTTCTCAAACCTACACTCATAAAAGGACCTATCCATCATAGAATAATCCCTAAGCCTCTCCAGCTTCTTCCTCCTATTATAAATCTTAAGCCTCCTCTCATAATCCTCCCTCTCCCTAACCCTGCAACTACACATAACCCCAACCACATGGCCCCTAATCTCCCTATATATAGGCTCCTTACAATCAGGGCACCTAGAATTTAAGTCCAACTGGGAAGTCACTAAGATCATCCTCCTTTAAATTTTTAAGAATCCCCCTAAGATAGGCCATATTCATCCTATCCCTATCCCTAGCAATATCCATAGCCCTTAAAACCCTCTCCCTACCAAAGTCCTCCAAAAGAAGATCCAAATCCTCCCTAGGAAAAGGCAGCTCCCTTAAAGAACTATCTTTGTTTTCTATATGGTTTCTATCTGGTATAGCTGAAGCCTCAAAACTAAATCCAGAAGTAGAAACTCCCCTATCCAAAGTCTCTTTTTGCACACTGGAGTCAGACCAATAGCTAAGGGCCTTATCTGTCAAGCTATACCAAGAAGTTCTATCATAGGGACTCTTATTATAATTCCCCACCACAACCAAGCCCTCCTCAACCCCCTGCTTTAAAATCCTACTAATCTTATACCTATTCCAATAGGGGAAGATCTCAGCAAAAGCCCTATGACTATTATAGGTCCAGTAGCGTCCATCATGATAGTTCCTACCACTAGCCCTATTCTTACTAATCCAAAAATAAAGATTATCCAAGATAATAGCCAGCTCTATGGAAAAATCCACAGCCAGCTCCAACTTAAAACTATGCCTCATATAAATCACCTCACTATATATATATAAGAAAAAGTCGGTTTTTTTACCAATGGAAAATGAAAATACTTTAAATTTATAAAAATTTGCCATAATTATGAGAAAATTTCCAATATTTTAAAAACAAGTCTATTATTTCACAATAAAAAGGGTATAATGGAAGTTAAGGAGGTATATTATGAAGAGAAAAGGCGTATTTCAAATGTTAATTCTACTACTGGTTCTATCCTTAGGGCTAGCAGGCTGTGGAAAATCTAACAAGAATGAAATATCAGAAGACGAGGCCAGGGAAATAGCAGTAGGTGAATTTAACCTTAAGCTAGAGGATGTAGAGTTTACTCAAGTAGACAAGGATAAGGATGGAGAGGTTTTAAAATACGAACTGGAATTCATCCAAGGCACTACTAAATACGAAGTGGACATAAACAGAGAAACTGGAGAAGTACTAAAAGCCGAAAAGGAAAATCTCTAGAAACATAATATAACTTTTGCGAAATGAACTTAAAGGGCCGAAGAAATACAGGTGACAACCTGTATTTTTTCCGCCTTTTTTAAGCTCTATTATTTTTAAAGTATACTTATAAAATAATTGATAGTTTATTGTCAAAATTCTAAACTTTATTATATAATACAAATAGCAATTATTTTAACAAACTGGAAGAGGAAACTTAGACACAGGAGGATTTTAAATGGAAACAATAAGAAATGAAAAAGGCTTTTTCTGGTATTCAGAAGACTACCACTCACAAAACTACTATCACATATACCCCTGCCCCAACCTAATAAAGGAAAAAAATAAGCAGGGATCCCTATTGGAAAGAATCTTTCTAAAGCCCTACAACTACTATTGTTCTACTCCATCAAAAAATAAAATAAAAATCAGCCATAAAAATCCCTGCATAAGGAAATACTGCCAACCCAAAACAATATCAGCCTTCTCCAAGGAAGAAATAATAAGAAATATGTACATAAGCTGTCCCTACTACCTAAAGGAAGAACCCCTGGAAAGATAGGACATGAAAATACCACTTCAAAAATGAACCTAGCTATTTTTGAAGTGGTATTTCTAATATATTATAAATTTTTTAGAGGCAAAATAATTATCTCCTGTCTAAAATTTTAACAAATAAAGATAATTTATGCAATATAATTTGAAAATAACCAGAAATATTTTTTATCCCTAAATATTATTTCAAAAAGCCTGGCCCCTCTTCAGTAGATCCCTATGCTCCTCAAGATAATCCAATATCTGCCTAGCATCATACATAGGAAAGCCATCAATCAAAAGCATAGGCACATGCATCTTGCCCCCAAGCTTAAAAAGTTCCATCATATAGCTGGAATTCTTGGAAAGATTCTTATACTCAAGCTCCAGATCCTCCTCCTCTATATAGGCCAAAACAGGAGCACACTGACTGCAAGTATCTGAATAGTAAAGAGTCAACATCTATCTCAGCTCCTCTATATGGTCCTTAATAAACTCCATTATATCCCTAGACTCATACATATGGCTACCATCCACCGTCATCATAGGCACCTGCATCTTCCCACCAATACGACCTACATCAGCCCTAGCCTTCCTATCAGAAGATATATTTAAGATCTCAACCTTCAAGGACTCCTCCTCTATAAAATCCACTATAAGAATACAAAAACCACAATGATCAGAAACATATAACTTTAAATCCATCCTATCCCTCCTCACAATAACTATAGAATATATACCCCCTAATGGTAAGACCTAACATTTTTTTGAAAATATAGGCCTCAAAAGCTAAAAATGGGTATAATATAGTAAAGGAGTGATAAAATGAAGGGAAGATTAAAGTATTTTATACTGGTTCTAACACTAGTCCTAGGCCTAGCAGCCTGTGGTAAAAGTCCAGAAAAAAGCCAGCTAATCTCTGAAGATCAGGCCAAGAAAATAGCCGCGGAAAACTTCGATCTAAAGGCAGAAGAAGTAAACTTCCACAAGATAAAGCTGGAAAAAGATGATGGCATAGACAAGTATGAACTAGAATTCTCAAAAGACAACTACAACTACGAAGTAGAGCTAAATGCCGAAACAAAAGAGATAATAAAGTCTGAGAAAGAAGAACAGGCAGTCATAAACTCAGACAAGGTCCAAGGCAATCTAACAGAAGAAGAAGCCAAGATCCTAGTCCTAGAAAAAGTAGAAGGAGCCCTAGACAGCGACTTCACAGAATTCAAACTTGACCAGGAAAATGGCAGAACAATTTACGAAGGAGAGCTAAACTACGACATTAAAAAATATGAATTTGAAATAGACGCTGAAACCGGCGAATTTATAAAATGTGAAGAAGAAAATAGATAGGAAAAAAGATCAAGTTCTTAGACTTGATCTTTTTTAATGCCAGCCCCAGGACTTCTTTTATTTTTTAAATCTCTCTCGTCACAATATGTTGGACACCAGAGGAAAGATTCCTTAAGCTATCCAGAAAAAACTCTGGATAAATTACATGATCAGCCAGCTCATCAATAGGAATCCAATTCATATACTCCTCACCCTCTGAACAGACACTCCTGCTATTTAATAGCTGTGTCCCCCTTGATTTCATAAGGAAATAAAAAGCTATCTCATGACACTTTAAAGCTTCCACAGCTCCATCTCCCTCAAAAAAATTCTCATGTATAAAAATTAGCCTATCAATCTCATAGCTGACTCCAGTCTCCTCTAAAACTTCCCTCACAACAGCCTCCTCTGCAGTCTCCCCTAAATGAACACCACCACCTACAGAATAGTAATAGTTTGATAGCTTATTACTAGCCATCAAAAGGCAATCATCTTCAATTATAACTGCTGCAGCCCTATACCTAAAATATTCCTTCTCCCTAGAAATACAACAGTCTAGATTGTAATCTCCTTCCATATAAAACCTCCTATATTGGATATAACTACTAATATTTTATAGTAAATCTTCTAATTTTCTTATAAACATATCTAATCCCCAAAATACTCACAAAGCTTCTCCTCGGCTATATCTACTATAGTCTTAATATCATTATCATCTAGCTTTTTTAGGATATGTTTATTTAAGCTTATAAACTCTAGCTCCTTGCTATAGTCCATAAAATTCATATCTTGAAATCTTTTAAAGGGATTGCTTAGAATATTTGACTTAACCTCAGACCTTGTATAATCCCTAAGATATAGGCATCTTTTCTTTTCCACTACTAAGCCTTTCTCTCTTCTGCCCTCATAATAATCTATAAAATAATCTACAAGATCATCTATCCTAACCCTAGCTTTTTCATTCATATTCTCTAAAAATCCTAGAATAAAAACAGGTTTATAGGAATAGCTCATATCCATTTTATTTATATAGTCCATAAATTTATCCTTCATATTTGCTGCTGTTATAAGATCCCAAGAAAATTCCTTGGCATAAGACTTTATATTCTCCTCCTTAAAGTAAAAGAAAGACCTACTCCCCATTGGAATTTCCAAGTCTGCCCTTATCTTACCCTCCCTTATGTACCTCCTTATCGTTTCTGACTGAACATCTACCATCCTAACAAATTCCATTTCCGACACCATGCCCTCTACCTCTTTTTGCCAATCAAAAAGCTCTACTAGTTCATAATCTCTAATCTCCACAGGATAATCCAAGTAAATATCAGGTTTTTCTCCCCTATAAATCATGTCTCTTTCCGCCACCATCATAGCCTTTGGCCCTAAAACAAGAGACCCTGGATTGTATTTACTTATATCAAAGATTCTATGGGTAGAATACGGAGTATTAAATAGATTGCTATTATCTATAAAGTCAAAGACCATTAAATATTCCTTAGACTCTGACCTCCTCATACCCCTACCCAATTGTTGTAAATATAAGGTTTTAGAAAGCGTCGGCCTGGCCATAAATAAAACTTCCGTATTAGGGCTATCCCAGCCCTCATTTAAAAGATCACAGGCACATAAAACATCTATATCTCCATTCTCATACTCCCCTAATATCTTGGCCCTCTCCCTATCACTTAAAGCACCTGAAACTGCTCTAGCATTTATATTTTCTTCTAGGAGCATAGAGGCTATAAGTTCTGCATGCTTAACAGATGCACAAAATATAACTGTTTTTTTATTTTTTACCATATCCAAATAAGTATCAACTATAGTCCTGTTCCTGTCCCCTATAAAAAGCTTGGACTCTAAATCCCTAGAATTATATCTAATCCCATTAATCTTTACATCAGATATATCCACACTAGTTTTTACCCTTATACACCTAACTGGCACTAAAGCTCCAATTTCAACAGCTTTTCTCAAATCCAACTTGTGGGAAACATTTTTAAAAATATCCAATAAATCCTCCCCATCCATCCTATCTGGAGTAGCAGTTAAGCCTAGGGTAAATTCAGGCTTAAAATAATTTAAAAGTTTTCTATAACTTTCTGCAGCTCCATGATGGGCCTCATCTATTATTATATAGCCAAATTCATCCTCTTTGAAATTTTCCAAATCATTAACCATACTTTGTATGCTAGCACAAACTATATCCTTATTCTCCCTATAGTCTCCAAACCAAAGCCCCACATCTTTATCCTGCCAAATATCCTCAAAAGTTTCCTTGGCTTGAAGTATTATCTCTTTTCTGTGAGCTATAAAAAGGGTCTTTAAATTCATCCTCTTAGCATCTGATACAGCAGTAACAGTTTTTCCTGTACCTGTGGCGGCTACTACTAGGTTTCTGTAGGACTTGTATTCTTCTCTTTCAAGTCTTAGGTCTTCTAGTATTTCCTTTTGATGGGAATAGGGTCTTAGTTCAAAGAAGACAAGTTCCCCCTCTTCTGCCTTCTTTTTCTCTAGGGAGCTTTTTAAGTCTTCCTTGTCTTCTTGGGATGAGGGGTCAAAGACTTTAAATTCCTCATCATTCCAGTAGCTT
>JASLIL010000052.1 GCA_030152145.1 Tissierellales bacterium | reverse complement strand
TACATAGAATAGTGTCAAAACTTAGTATCATAATGGAGAGTGATTTTACGGTGAATTTTGGATATATAAGAGTATCAACTAAGGGGCAGTTAGAGAATAATAGTTTTGAACAACAAGAAAAGGAAATACTAGAAAGATATCCTGATGCAAAGATTTATAAGGAACAGTTTACGGGATCTAGTATGAATAGGCCTGTTTTTAATGAGCTATTGGATAAGCTAGATAAGAATGATACATTAATAGTAACTAAACTTGATAGGTTTTGTAGGACTACTCAGGAAGGCTTGGAACTAATAGATAAGCTGGCTGATAAGGGAATAAGAATACATATACTTAATATGGGTCTTATAGAAGATACTCCAATGGGAAAACTTATAGTAACTAATCTTTTAGCCTTTGCTGAATTTGAAAGATCTATGATAATAGAAAGAACCCAGCAGGGTAAAGCAATAGCTAAACAAAAGCCAGGATTTAAAGAGGGAAGACCTAGGAAATTTAATAGAAAGACCATAGACCAGGCCCTTTCTATGCTAACTGTTAATGGAGGGGATTATAGCTATAATGAAGTAGCTGAGATTATGGGGATTAGCAGGAGTACTTTGCTTAGGAGACAGAGGGAACAAGTAAACAAATAAATTTACTTGTTTTTTTGTTTACAAAATTAGATATATCCTAATAAACTTTTAGGAAGAATACTAAGCATAAGGATCTATCTTAGTAGGAGAATATGAATTTTGCATTGAGATTCTTAGAAAGCGTTTCATTATACAACGCTTTCTGCAACGCAATCAATTGCGTTGCAGAAATAAGGCCTAAATGCTATAATAAAGTAAGAGGTGATTCTATGAAGGAGCGTGAAACTAATAATCTAGAGTACAAACTGGATATTACAAACACATTTTTAAAAACTATAACAGCCTTTTCCAATTATGGTGGTGGTCAGGTCATATTTGGATTAGATGACGATGGAAAAATTGTAGGTTTAGATGATTTAAATGAAAAAGCTCTAAATATAGAGAACAAGGTAAATGATAGTATTAGTCCCTTACCTGACTATAATCTCAAGATAGATGAGGAAAAGAAAATAATAAGGCTTTTAGTAAGAGAGGGAATCCATAAGCCCTACTACTATAAGGGAAAAACTTATAAGCGGGCTGACTCTTCTACTTTAGAGGTAGACAGAGTGGAGCTCAATAGATTGATTTTAGAGGGTTCAAATAAAAACTTTGAAGATTTAACAGCTTTTAATCAAGATTTAAGCTTTAGCTATCTAGAAGAAGAGCTTAGGGAAAAACTGAATATTAAGGAGATTAATTTAGATATATTAAAAACTCTAGGTCTATATAGTAATGAATATGGATATAATAAGGCTGGTGAAATACTTTCAGATAAGAACTCATATGAAATGATTGATTTAGCTAAATTTGGAGATACAATGGATATATTTATAAGTCGAGATAGACTAGGTCAAATATCTTTAGTGGAAGCTTTCAATAAGGCTCTAAAAATTTTTAGAGATAATTACACATATGAGATTATAGAAGGAGCCAGTAGAAAAAGGATAGAGACGATACCAGAAAAAGCATTTCGAGAGGCTTTGGCAAATGGAATTGTTCATAGGAGTTGGGATGTAAATTCTAGTGTAAGAGTAGCCATGTTTGAGGATAAAATAGAGATTATATCACCAGGAGGACTTCCACTAGGTATATCTAAGGAGGAATATTTGAATGGTCAAATATCTTTATTAAGGAACCCTATTTTAGCAGGTGTTTTTTTTAGGCTTAATATAATAGAACAATTTGGAACTGGGATAATGAGAATAAACCAAGTATATAAAGATAGTCTAGTAAAACCTACTTATGATATATTTCAAAATAGTATAAGGGTCACTTTACCAGTATATACAGATTATATAAACTTCTTAGGAAAAGATGAGGAGTTGGTTTTTAATATTCTAAAAGATAAGGGACAAGTATCTAGGGCTGAAGTTGAGGAATTAAGTGGTTTTAGTAAGGCGAAATCTATTAGACTATTAAATAATCTTATAGATGAAAATCTTATAGAGAAAGTAGGTATGAGTGTAGATACCAAATACAGGCTTCTATAGATAACTATATTGAGATATAGTTTGAAAAATAAAAAAAGATAAATAAGGGGCTTAATCCCCTTACTTATCTAAGTCCCTTAAACTAAAAGTTAAGGAATCCCAGCCATTTTTCCAATACAATCTTAAGATTTCCTTCACTTAAAGATTCTAGCTTCAATATAAGCTTTTTTAGAAAATTACCTTCTTTATCTATACTACTTAATTCTTCAATAAAACTTTTTTTATCCATTTCTTCTCCATAAATCTGGCTTAACATAAATAGTTCTTCCTGGTTTAATTTCATAATAAACTCCTTACAATTATACATACTTGTTTACAAATTTACATACATACTAGATTTCGATTTCACGAGATTTTATAGATTTATTTCTTGTAACTGGTTCTATTTCCTTTGATGTGGCTATTTTTATAATATCTTCTAGTGAAGTCTTTTCTACATTTGTTTGTTTATAAGTTTGTAAGTTTAAATGTTTCTCTTGTTCTAAATTCTCTTTAATCGGATCTATTATAGAAGAAGAGACATCCTTAATATTTTCTAATAGACTTGAAAGTTCATCTTCACTTTTATTACTTCCCCGATCATCTATATATTCAAAGCTATAGTATGAAGTATCAAGGTCCAAATGACTTAATAACAACATACTTACAACTAAACATACTTGTTTACAAACATACCAACAAGATAAACTAGTCTAAGATTTGTATAAGTGAACCATAATATCCTAGGTTGTTATTTATAGGATTAAAGTTAGTAACCCTAATATTAGTGTTAAAGAATAGATCATCACTATAAAGATAGTCTCTTTTAAATATATCTTTTATAGTTTTAGGTTCCTCTTTTAAATTAAAATAGAGGTTATTTACACCTGATTTAAAAAATAGCTCTACCCAGTTACGAGAGCTACCATCAGCTCTAGAAAAAGCCAGGTATTTGCTAGGGTCATCATCAAATACGATAAGAGAATAGAGTCCTCTATTTTTCTTATCTTTACAGCCCTCCATCAGCCTATATATATCACAAATTATAGATCCTGCATTTTCAGACTTAGTTTGATTTCCTTTCTGCCTATTTCTATTACCAAAGTATTTAACTTCAATGTAGTTCTCTCTATAATAGCCATAGTTATATAAATTTTCATTTAGAAAATCAAAATTAGTATAGATATCACATCTTTTATTCACTAGAGGATCATATCTTTTTTCAAAAAATATTTTATTTAGTGGATTATCAATATTTCTAGCATTAAGTTCT
>JASLIL010000107.1 GCA_030152145.1 Tissierellales bacterium | reverse complement strand
CCTATATTATCGGATTTTATTGACAAAATTATAGTATAAAGGATTTTTTTTTGATATACTTAATAAGTAATAAGACTTTTATGGAGGATGTATTATGAATGGGAAAAAATTAACTGCCCTTTTACTATCCTTTATAATCTTTTTTACAGGCAATATAGCGGTCTTTGCTGAGACTGATAATGAAGGCCTAAACTTTGATGTAAACAGTATTGGGGCCTATCTAGTTGGAGACTATGAAACCGGAGTAGTTCTGGAAGAGCACAATGGGGAGCAAGCTATAGAGATTGCAAGTATAACTAAGATTATGAGCTACCTAATAGTAATGGATCAGGTGAAAGAGGGAAAAATTTCGCTAAGTGATAGGGTTGAAATCGATGAGGAAGTAGCCAGAATTGGGGGATCCTCCCTTAAGTTAAAAACTGGTGAGATTTTAACTGTGGAAGAGTTACTAAATGGACTTTTGGTAGTTTCAGCCAATGATGCTACTAATGCACTGGCCAAACACTGTTTTTCTAGTGAGGAAGCCTTTGTAGAACAGATGAGCAGAAAGGCTCATGAGTTAAACTTAAATTCCGCCTTATTTTACAATTGTACAGGCCTTCCCTTTATAGATTATGATGGGATTAAGAAGCAAAACATGATGAGCCCTAAGGATATATTTACCCTAGCCAGATACATAATAGATAATTATCCAGAGGTAGTGGAAATATCCTCAAAAGAAGAGTTGGTAATGGAGGAAAGGAATTTTAGTCAAAAAAATACCAATGACCTAGTAGGAAGTCTAGCGGGTGTAGATGGCCTTAAGACAGGCTATACAGATAAGGCAGGCTATTGTTTGGTTTCTACAGCCAAGTCCTGCTATAGGGATAGTGATTGTAGAATTATAGCTATAGTTATGAATGCAAAAAGTGTAAATCATAGGTCAAATGTTAGTAGGGAACTAATAGAATATACCCTAAATAAATATGAAAAAAAAGATCTCTTAAGGGTAGACAAGCCAGTTCAAGCAATACATATGCCTAAAGTTGATGGAGACTATTTAAAGATCTATCCCAAGGAGTCCTATAGGGAGCTTGTTTCCAAGGATGAAAACCTGGATATGAGCATAGAGCTTAAGGATAAATTAAAGCCTTCTTTCATGAAGGGAGACAAGGTTGGAGAGGCCACAATCTACAAAGAAGATGAAGAAATAAAAAAAATTGACTTAATTATTGCAGAAGATGTTTACAAAAACACATTTTTTGATAAAATAGTAGGTAGACTAAGAAGTTTCTTTAGAAATAAGTTTAAGCTATTTGGGGCTTAGCTTTAAATAGCTATATATGCGCTCGTAGCTCAGTAGGATAGAGCGGTGCCCTCCTAAGGCACAGGCCAGGGGTTCGATTCCTCTCGGGCGCGCCAATTAAAGGTGATAAGATGGATTATATATATATGGAAGAAGCCTTGAAAGAGGCCAGGAAGGCCTTGGAATATGATGAGGTTCCTATAGGAGCTATAATAGTAAAGGATGGCCAGATCATAGGCAGGGGTCACAATATGAGGGAAAGCAATAAATCTCCCCTGGCCCATGCAGAACTAATGGCTATAGAAGAGGCAGCTAAGACTCTGGATAGCTGGAGACTTTTGGGAACTACTATCTATGTTACCCTAGAGCCCTGTCCCATGTGTGCAGGCGCCATAGTAAATTCTAGGATAGACAGGCTGGTAATAGGAGCAGATGATCCTAAGTCTGGAGCCTGTGGGTCAGTAGTTAATCTTTTAGAGGAAGGCCTTTTCAATCACAATGTAGAAATTACTAGGAATATCCTAGGGGAAGATTGCTCCCATATAATAAGAAATTTTTTCAAAAAACTAAGGGGAAGGTAGCCTATACCCCTATAGGTATATAAACAAAAACTATTGGATTAGACAAGCTATTAATAAATCTTATAATAGTTTACTCACATATGTAAATTTGTTATACTCTATTTGATAAAAATAGGGTATTTTTTATTTTTAACTTTATTTGGAGGAGATTTAAATGAAGAGGAGAATTTTAAGACCTCTATTACTTATTATTGCCCTAAGCTTAAGTTTGACAGCCTGCACTTCTTCGGCTAGAAAGGAAGAATATAACTATATGACAGCTGAGGACCTAAAAACCAAGCTGGAAAACAGTGAAGAAGTTCTGATCTTGGACCTACAGCTCCAGGAAGATTTTGATAGGCATCATATACTGGGAGCTATTCCAAGCTATGCCTATCCAGTGGAAACAGATGATGACAAGGCAAGAATAGATGATCTACTACCCTTGTTTGAGGGCAGTGATGGAGCCCTGGTTATTATTTGCCCAAGGGGTGGAGAAGTAGCTGAGAGGGCCTATGACTATCTTTTGGAAAAGGGCATAGCTGACAGCAGGGTATTTATTTTGGAAAAGGGTCAGGAGGCATGGCCCTACGATGAGTTATTAGAATAGCTAGAGCTAAGATTGTTTCAAGGGGAACAATCTTTTTTAGCCTATGAATAGGTGGGATATTATGCAATATAAGTTGAATGAAAGTTTAAGGGAGAGACTGGCTAGGGACAGTGAGGCCTGTATAGACTGTAAGCTTTGTATGAAGGGCTGTCCTATGCTAGAAGAGTTTACATCCTCTCCTAAGGCTCTTTTAGAAATCTTGAGTAGGGAGGCTAGCTACAGCCTAGATCTACCCTATACCTGTATGCTTTGTGGCTACTGTAGGGAGGTTTGCCCTAAGGGTATTGACTTTAACTCCATCTTTATGGAAATGAGGGAGGAAATCTTCCAAGAGGAAGAGGGCCAGTTGCCTAAGGAGCTTTCCTATGCTGGAGTTAAGTTTCATCAGAAAAACAGTTTTTCCAAGCTTTTCAGCACAAACATAAGAAATCTAGCCTCATCTACAGTTTTTTTTCCTGGCTGTGCCCTAATGGCCTATAGCCCAGAACTAGTAGATAAAACCTATGGCTTTTTAGAGTCAAAAATAGAGGGAATAGGAATCTATATTAGTTGCTGTGGTAAGCCCAGCCAGTCTATGGGTGACCAGGATCGCTTTAAGTCCTATTTTTCCAGGCTGGAAGAGGAGTTTTCCAGTAAGGGAGTGGATACAGTTATAGTGGCCTGCCTAAACTGCTATAAGACCATAAAGGAAAATACCAGCTCCCTAAAGGTAAAGACTATTTGGGAGCTGGTTTTAGAAGAGGGAATCCCTGAAGCTAGGAAGGGGATTGCTAGGGACTATAATTTTGAGCTACTGCTTCATGACCCCTGTCCCACTAGGGATATAGACAGGGTCCATCAAGGGGCTAGAAGGGCCCTGGAGGATATGGGCTTTAAGTATTCTGAGATGAACTTTAATAGAAGAAGAACCCTTTGCTGTGGTTCAGGAGGTATGGTTGGAATTTCAAGGCCAGACTTAGCCAATAGGAGAAGAAGGGCTAGGGCTGAGGAAAAACCAGAGGAAGTTATAGTTACCTAC
>JASLIL010000070.1 GCA_030152145.1 Tissierellales bacterium | reverse complement strand
TTAGTAGAGTTTTTATATTTTAATTTTAGGATTAGAGAGGGGATCTTTTATTATAAAATTTAAACTATGTCCAAAGGCATAAGTCCTATTAGATAAAATATCTAAAGCTTAAACTGTTTCAAGCTTTAGAGTAGGTCTATTCATAGGAAAGCATTATATTTCAATGGTTTTAGGCTTATTCGATTTGACTCTAAATAGTTTTTTTACTTAAAATTTTATTCTTTACTTAATTGGAGGTGAATTTTCTGGACTTAAATCCTTTAGAATAGGAGTTTGAGATAAATTCAACAAACTTTAAACTTAAGGCTGGGAAAGTCATGGAATAAGGTTTCAATATAAATACAAAAAGTCTCATAAAGAGAACTCTTGTAATATAATTTCAAAATATCAATAAAACACCTATGGGATTTCAATTATAGGATAAGAAGGAAACAATTTAGAATTCAATACCTATTATAGAAAAAATTAATTTAAATTGCCAATATCTGGGTATATACTATATGGAAGTATTTACATATAATCTTTGACAAAATCTATATCTTTTACTGGGGGCTTAAATTCCTAGGCTGATCTTTCTATACTTGACCCTTGATCCCTTTTATTCCCTTTATAAATAGGATCAAATTTTTTTAAGAGGGCTTGTTTTAGGAAATATCTAGACTTGCTTTTAATGGTCATTATCAATTAGACTTTCTTATTGATAATGGTCAGGAAATATGTTAGAGTATCTATAGTGGACAGAAATAGAAGGACATTTAATATATTAAAAGGTGGGAGTTTATATGAAAAATAAAGGGATAAGAGTTTCTTTTATAACTCTTATATTTAACCTAGTACTTGCAATAGGAAAACTTTTGGCAGGTTTTATAGGAAAGAGTAATGCTATGATTGCAGATGGAGTACATACAATATCTGATGTGCTTAGTACAATAGTAGTAATAGTTGGTCTTAAGATATCTTCAAAAGAAGCAGATAAAAATCATCAGTATGGCCATGAGAGATATGAGTTAGTCTTTTCAAAGATCCTAAGTCTCTTCCTAATAGTTACAGGCCTATATATAGGCTCTGAAGGAGTGGAGAATCTTAGGACAGGTAATATAGAGACCCCTGGAAGGATAGCCTTACTGGCTGCTATATTTTCCATTATATCCAAGGAGATAATGTATAGGTATACCATAAGGACTGCAAAGGAAATATCCAGTGTATCAATGGAGGCTGATGCCTGGCATCACAGATCTGATGCCTTTTCATCTATTGGAGTATTTGTAGGTATAATGGGTGCTAGAATGGGCTATAAGGTCCTAGATCCTATAGCTGCCATAGTGGTTAGTATTATGGTTATAAAGGTAGGTATAGACTTATATGTTAAGTCAATTAGGGGCCTGGTAGATGAGGCTGCTGATGATAAGACTGTAAGGACCATAGAGGAAGTTGCCATGGATGTCCAGGGGGTAAAGAAGATAAAGTCCCTTAAGACAAGAGTTTTTGCCAACAAGATCTATGTTGATATGGATATTTTAGTCAATGGTTGTATTAGAGTTCACGAAGGTCATGACATAGCAGAGGAAGTTCACAACAGAGTTGAGAGTGAAGTCTTGGATGTGAAACACTGTATGGTTCATGTAGAACCAGATAGGGAGTGTTGTAGCTAGTCTGACCCAGGAAAGGCTTTAAATATTAAGTTAATTGTTATAATTTTAATTAAATTGACTTAATTTATTAAATATGTAAAATCTTATATAAGGCTTGTAATATGAGGAGGGTAAAAATGACAGAGTTATTAAGAGGTAAACCAGTAGCAGATGAAATTAAGGCAAGAATGGCTAAGGATATTGAAGATTTAAAGAAAGAAAATAAAACACCCAAATTAGCTATAGTAAGATTAGGAGAAAATCCTGGAGATATATCCTATGAAAAGAGTTTAATTAAAAACTGTACAGCTATAGGAATCGAATCTGAAGTATTTGAAAGAAGTTTAGATATTACTACAGAAGATTTAGTTGGCTTATTGGAAGAGCTAAATAATGACGATAACATTTCAGGAATACTAGTATTTAGACCTTTACCAAAACATATAGATGAGGATCTAATAAAAAATACTATTAGTCCTAAAAAAGATGTTGACTGTATGCACCCATTAAATCTAGAACTTATATTTGAAGGGGATATGTCAGGCTTTGTTCCTTGTACACCAAAGTCAGCTATGGAGATTTTAGACTTCTATAAGGTTGATCTAGAAGGTAAGGACGTAGTGGTAGTAAATAGATCTATGGTAGTTGGAAAACCTTTAGCTATGATGCTTTTAAATAAAAACGCAACAGTTACAATTTGCCACTCAAGAACTAAGGACCTAAAGGAAAAAACTAAGGCAGCAGATGTAGTTGTAGTAGCTTTAGGAAAGGCTAAATTCTTTGGAAAAGACTACTTTAATGAAGATTCAATAATAATAGACGTTGGAGCAAGCTTAGATGAAGATGGAAAGTATAGCGGAGATGTTAACATGGAAGAGGTAGAGGGCTTTGTAAAAGCAGTTACTCCAGTTCCAGGAGGAGTAGGATCATCTACTACTTCATTACTACTATCTCAGGTAGTTCACGCTTGTAAAAACATATAGACAAGAAAAAAACCCCATATGGGGTTTTTTATTGCTCATTATCTTCCTTATCTGTGTCTTCTTTATCTTCACTAGGACTTTCCTCTGGTTTTTCAGTTTCCTCTGGCTTTTCCTCACCATCTTCTTGACCTTCATCTTCCTCGTCATCACCATTGCCTATAATATTATCTATTATTTCCTCTAGCTTGCTCTTTGTATGAACATTACAGTAGGAACTTGGCATAGTGTAGTCATAGTCTGATGGATAAACTCCACCATGTGCAGCAGGGTCATAAGGAGGAGTCCTCTTTATAACTGAACGGCTACCAACTGGGCAATATTCTGTTGCCAGAAGGCCGGTTTCAGCACATACATTAGCGCTTATATGAACATCACAAGAGTCTGATGGAACATTGGCCTTGTTAAAGATCTCAGTCCTAACTACAGATCTAGGATCACTGTTACAAAGACTTGTAGGAATCTTTCCAGACTGAGTACAAACCTGTAACTCAACTATTCCCTCTGGTCTTTCAAAGCTTTTATTTTCCAGTCCATCATGGACCTCGGTCATTATAATTCTCCAAAGTTTTGCTGCTATAGCACTTCCTTGATTTAGCTTTATTTGTGGATTGTCATTACCAATCCAAGTACTCATGGCATAGTAGGGCGTAAAACCTGCAAACCATGCATCAGCCTTATCCTGGGTAGTACCAGTTTTACCAGCAGTGGTCATGTTTGGAATCTGAGCACGTCCCGCTATACCTTCTGTTACAGTAGTCCTTAATATATCAGTCATTATATAGGCATTTTCAGCTTGGGCTACTCTAATGCCTTCCTTGGTGTTATCTATTAGGACCTTACCGTTACTATCTATAACCTTGGTAAAGGATACAGGCTCCTTGTAGACACCCATATTGGCTATAGATGAGAATCCTCCGGTTAGCTTTAAGGGAGAAATACCCTTGCTCATTCCACCTAGTCCTAAGGCTGAAAGGTTTTCGTCATTATGGGCACTTTCAGATCTACTTACAAAGCTGTCATTAGCTGGATTTTTAGAGTCGATTATTCCCATCTTTTCTAGGTAGGATAGGGAAGTCTCTATTCCAACTTTTTCAACAGTTTTAACTGATGTTACGTTAACTGATTGTTCTACAGCTTTTCTTAAGCTCATTATACCCCTAAAACCTTTATACCAGTTATTAGGCCAAATCTCGTCATTAACCATATAAGGCACATCATCTATAGGGCTGGCAGCAGTAGAACCAGTATCTAAGGCAGGTAAATATGCTGCTAGAGGTTTAATTGTTGAACCAGGTTGTCTAGGTGTTAGGGCCCTGTTTAAAATCCTGGCACCCTTAACATCTCTACCTCCTGCTATAGCTTTTATATGTCCATTTCTATAGTCTACAATAACAGAAGCAGACTGAGGTTGAACTATACCCTTTTCGTCATTAGCAAAGTAGTCCTTGCTAATCAGCAGGGTTCCTTCTTCGTTTATTCTTAAGAAATTAGGGTTTTTATCTAAAAATTCATTTTTTATAAATATACTTTCATTATCTATAGAGTACATATCCTCTGGAATAGAAAGGGCACCTATAGTGTGGGTAACTAAGTTCTTGTTGTCATCAATAGTATAGTAGTTAGATATAGTAATCTTTTCATTGTAAGGCACAAGATGTGACTTATAGAATCTTACTCCACTATCATCTTTTGTATAAGAGTTGTTATAGAACTTCAGGTCTCCCTCTTCTGTAAGTATACTGTCTTTTTTAAAGAATATTATATTATTTCTTTCATCTAAAATATTTTGATTAGAGTCTAACTTCCATGATATGAAGGCTGGTCCATTTGTTTTATAACCTTCTAGTAGTACCTGGGTAAAATTCTCATAGATATTTTCTAATTTTCTTTGAAGATTTAAGTCCATAGTACTATAGATCTTTAGGCCTCCACCATAGAGTAGGCTTTCTGCGTCATCCTTTGAATAACCCAGGTCATTAATTAGTGAGTTTACTACATCTGTTTTTATTAAATCATTGAAATATGAAGTTATATCATTGATTTTTTTCTTTCCTGGTTTTAAGGCTGCTGCTATATCTTCATTTATAGCTGCATCGTATTCTTCCTTACTTATCTTATTAAGCTCTAGCATCTTATTTAAGACTATTTTTTGTCTCTTAACAGCTTCCTCATTAAAAACAGCAATATACTTTTCTCCAAGAATATCTAGTCTGCCTACTTCTATTTGATTAGCTTCATCGAAATTCTCAGGCTTTACAGTTTTGTAGATAGAGTACTTTGTAGGACTCTTTACAATACCAGCGAGAGTTGCTGCTTCACCTATGGTCAAGTCCTCAACATTTTTAGAGAAATAGGTTTGGGATGCCTCTTGGACACCATAAGCCCCTTGTCCCAGGTAGATTCTATTTAAGTATGTTTCAAGAATCTGATCTTTTGTTAAATTTTGTTCTAATTGTATAGCTATATATGCTTCCTTTATCTTTCTGTCTAGTTTCTTTTCATTGGATAGGTAAAGGTTTCTAGCTAGCTGTTGTGTAATGGTACTAGCTCCTCTAACAGCTTTGCCAGCCTTTAAGTTGTCCACAACTGAACTTAAGATACCTCTAAGGTCTACTCCTATATGGCTTTCAAACCTCTCATCTTCTATGGATACGTAGGCATCCTGTAGATGTTTTGGCACCTTATCTAAGCTTACTATAGTTCTGTACTCTTCGGTTTGAATCTTTTCAATTAAGTTGCCATTGGCATCTAGTATTGTAGATGTTTCATCTAGGAGCTCGTTGATCTTAGTTGGATCAACCTTGGGAGCATCCTTGATAGCACTTAAGGTAAACTTTAGAGCCACAGCACCTACTGCAAGAACAGCTATCAGAAGGATAATCAATAGTATCTTTAATTTACTAGTCTTTTTCTTTTTCTCCTTTTTTTCCTTTTTTATTTTTTTCTCTTTTACTTCTTTATCTGACATGAGATACCTCCTTTATAAAAGGTAGTAAACAAATTTATTATACCATAGAAAATTACTTATGTTAACAATATAACTGTGTTGAGATGATAATAAATGGTATAATACAAGAAGGAGGGATCATATTGACTTTAGACAATAAAGATAGAAGTATTATAGTTGGTTTAGACCACCAAAAGAGCAAGGGGGATATAGAAAAATCCCTTGATGAGCTGGAAGAACTAGTTAAGGCAGCTGGTGGAGAAGTATTAGCCCGAGTAGTACAGAAAAAAGATAGCATTGATGTTGCATACTTTATTGGTCATGGAAAGGCTGATGAGATAAAAGCTTATGCCGAGGAACTAGATGCTGATACGGTAATATTTAATGATGAATTATCAGGTGCTCAAATTAGAAACCTAGAGAAACTGATGGAGAGAAAGGTCTTAGATAGGACAAACCTAATTCTTGATATATTTGCCAATAGGGCCAAGTCTAAAGAGGGTAAGCTTCAGGTAAAATTAGCCCAATTAAAGTATAGGCTTCCTAGACTAATAGGTTATAGAGACTACCTTTCAAGAGAAGGTGGAGGAATAGGTACAAGGGGACCAGGAGAGCAAAAGCTTGAGTTGGATAGAAGGGTTATTTTAAAGGAGATATCAAAAATTGAAAATGAACTAAAAGAGTTAAAGAAATCCAGAGATGTAAAGAGGAAGAAGAGAGAGAAGGCAAATATTCCCATAGTTTCTCTAGTAGGTTACACCAATGCAGGTAAGTCAACTATCCTAAATAGTGTTATAAAGAGAAATGAAAACTATGCTGAAGATAAGTCGGTTTTTGCCTATGACATGCTTTTTGCAACCTTGGATACCTCCATGAGAGAGGCTACACTTCCTAATGGACAAAAATTTCTTTTAAGTGATACAGTTGGATTTGTTGATAAGCTTCCTACACACTTAATAGAAGCTTTTAAGGCTACTTTAGAGGAAATTCAATATGCTGATTTAATACTTCATGTTATAGATGCATCTGATGAGAATATAGATCTTCAGTTAAAGGTAACCTATAAGATCCTAAGGGATCTGGGAGTTCTAGATAAGCCTCTATATACTGTTTTTAATAAGATGGATAAGCTAGAAGGGGAACTGGTATTTGACCCAGATTTAGTTAAAGAGTCTATCTATATATCAGCAGAAACTGATGAGGGAATAGATGAGCTTCTAAAGCTAATAGAAGAGAATTTACCTCAGCGCTTTAGAAGTGTAGACCTACTAATTCCTTATGATAGACATGACTTGGTGGACTATTTTATTAAGGCCTATAAGACAAGGGATCTAGAACATCTTTACAATGGGACTAAATTTACTTTAGAAATAAATGAAATAGACTATAATAAGTATAATGAGTTTATAATAGGGTGATGCTATGTCTTTGTATAGTTGGAATGATATAGATAATTTGAAGGACTACATGATTAGCTATCTCCTCTATCTAGAGGGGAAGAATATTTCTACTATAGCTAGAATAAGAAATAAAGAAATTAAGGATATAGAAAGAGATATAATACAGGCCAAGATAGACTATAGGGAAGAAGCTGAAGAGGATTTTCTTTTGGATTTTATAAGTAAGACAAAAGATGAGAGACTAGAGCTTCTTTCTAGTATGGATCCAGACCTAAGAGAAAATCTATCTAGGGAGATTTACCTAAGATACACCGAGTTTAAGGAAGTAGAGGATAGGATGATTTTAATCTGGACCATAGGCGAATTGAGAGATAAAAGACTGCTGCCCTTCTTGAAGATGGAGCTTAAAACCAATTCCTTTAATAAGAAGAGGCTGGCCTGTTCTGCTCTTGGAAAGATAGGAGAAGAAACTACAAGGCCTTGGCTAGAGTATATGATAAGGGATGGGAATCCTCAGGTCAGGCAGTATGCTATAAAGGCCCTGGCTGGTATGGGAAATATGGAAACTGTTGATTTGCTGCTAAGACATAGGCAGAAAGGAGACAAGGCCTATGTTATAAGAGAGATAGATAGGACTATAGAGTTGATTAGAGAAAGGAGTATATAGTGAAGGAAGTATATAGAACATTAAATGGCTATGGAGAAGATCAGGTTTTAATAAACAAGTCCACCTTCATAGGATATGGTAAACCTATAGACTCTGAGAAAGAAGCACTTGCTTTTATAGAGGAAATTTCAGAAAAACATAGGGATGCTACCCATAATACATATGCCTATGTCTTAGGTGAGGATAGTAATATCCAACGTTTTAGTGATGATGGGGAACCGTCAGGCACAGCAGGGGTTCCCATGCTGGAAGTTTTAAAAAAGGAAGATTTAAGAAATACAGTCCTTGTTGTTACCAGATATTTTGGAGGCATAAAGCTGGGGGCAGGTGGTCTTATAAGGGCCTATACCAAGGGGGCTAAGATTGCAGTTGATGGGGCTGGTATAGTAAATAGAACCCTTCATCATGAGATAAAGGTTAGGTTAGATTATACAGCCTATGGTGCTGTTGAAAACCATATAATGAATCAGGCCTATATAGTTGATGACACTGTTTACGATGAGGCAGTTAATATCTACCTGGCCATTAAGTATGACCATATAGATCAATTTCAGTCAGAAATAACCAACTTGACTAGTGGAGATGCTGAGATTTCAAATATAGGTGAAAGGTATATAAATTTAAAGGTGTAGGTGATTAGAATGGAAAGACAAGTAGAAGAGATAGTAAATTGGATTAGGACTAAGGTAGCAGAGGCTAATGGAAGGGGAGTTATATTTGGCTTAAGTGGAGGTATAGATTCAGCAGTAGTGGCAGCTTTGGCAAAGAAGGCCTTCCCCGACAATTCCCTAGGCTTAATAATGCCCTGTCACAGTAACCCAAAAGATGAAGAAGATGCTTTAGTTGTAAGTGAATCTGTTGGCCTTAAAACACAGAAGGTAGACCTTACTAGTAGCTATGATCTTCTTTTAAAGGAAGCTAATCTAGAGGAGCCTAGTCAATTAGCTATGGCCAACATAAAACCTAGGTTAAGGATGACGACTCTTTACCTTATAGGTCAACAGTTGGGCTACCTAGTATTAGGTCCCACTAACAGGTCAGAATTTCATGTAGGATACTTTACAAAGCATGGGGATAGTAGTGTTGACCTAATGCCTATAGCAGACTTTGTAAAGATGGATATATTTGCTATGGCTAAAATTTTAAATATACCGGAAAGCATTATAAATAAGAAGCCGAGTGCTGGACTTTGGGAGGAACAAACTGACGAGGAGGAACTGGGCTTTAGCTATGAGGAACTAGATAGATATATATTGACGGGTCAGGGAAGTCAAGAATTGAAGGATAAAGTAGATAGAATGCATAGAAATTCTCAACATAAAAGGAATTATGCCCAAATATATAGAATAAAATAGTAAAAATTAAACTATTGTGGTAAAATAGTTTGGTAATGAGTTAAGGAGGTTGAACACTGTGGCAGGACATTCAAAGTGGAATAATATTAAGAACAAAAAAGGTAAAGAGGATAAGATGCGTGGTAAATTATTTACCAAGCTAGCTAGAAGTATTATAGTAGCAGTGCGAGAAGGTGGAGGAGATCCAGAGTACAATGC
>JASLIL010000066.1 GCA_030152145.1 Tissierellales bacterium | reverse complement strand
ATAGTAGCTTAGCTTGACCCTGTCAGCCAGGCGGCCTATTAAGATCACCTTATTCATATCTTCACCCCATCTATATAAAATTGTAATATTTTTTATATTTATAAGTCAAGTTTATCCAAGCTATCAATCCAAATAGAGGCATAAAAAAACCCTTCATCAATATATTGATGAAAGGGTCTTATTAAACTCTTATTTCTTATAGATTAATATATTCTTAATCTTTTAGTTTCCCCTAGTTTTTTGTCCATAGGTTTGGAATCTTTCTAATATATTATCCATTTCTTTATCATCTAAAATAACTGGTTTACCACATGATAGTGCCAAAACATGAATTCTTGACAATTGTTCTACTGTAGCAGCTAATCCAAAGGCACTTTCTATTGAGCTTCCCATTGTTATTTGTCCATGGTTAGCTTGCAAACAAGCCCTTCTTCCTTCCATAGCCTTCACTGCCTCTTCCCCTATTTCCTTAGTACCAAAAGTCGCATACTCTGCACATCTAATATCCTTGCCTCCTCCATCTGCAATTATGTAATTTGATGCTGGTAAATCAAGTCTATTAGTAGCCAACACTGTTGCGTAAGTTGAGTGACAATGAACAACCGCTTCTGCTTCTTCTCTATTTAAATAAATTAATCTATGCATTTCATACTCACTAGATGGCTTTCTCTTACCATCTACAATATTTCCATCCAAATCCAAGACTACAACGTCTTCCGGTTCTGTTTTGAAATAGTCTATTCCACTAGGACTTATACAAAAATATCCATGTTCTCTATCTACTATAGAAATATTTCCACCTGTTCCTGTAGTTAAGCCATCTGTTATTAATTTTTTCCCATATTCTACTACTTTTTTTCTTTCTTCTAACATTAACATAATTTTTCTCCTTATAAAGCTATATTTAGTATTTCAATTATTTCTTGACTGCCTAATTCTATATAATGTCCTACACTACCATTTTTAGTAGCTCTTTTTGCCATCAATTCAAACTTTTCTTCATCTATTCCAACCTGTCTAAGGCTAGTTTTTAGTCCTAAATCTTCAACTAAACCTTGGATTTTATCTCCCAAGATACAAGCCATTTCTTCTTCACTGTAATTATAACTATCTATTCCATACACTCTATTAGCCAATTGGGCTAATTTTTTTGGCTTACGCTTAGATGCAAATTTACAATAGGCTATTAGAACGATACCCATTCCCTCTCCATGGGTTAAATCATATTCTGCACTAATTTCATGCTCTACCCTATGAGATCCCCAGTCAGATTGTCTTCCTGTATCCAATAAGTTATTATGGGCAACTGATGCTATCCACATAAGCTCTGCTCTTGCATTAAAATCTTTTGGATTATTCCTAACTCTTTCAGCATTTACTAATAAGGCTTTAATCGCCCCTTCTATTAAATAATCAGTTAAGTCTACATGCTGAGTTTCTGTAAAATATCTTTCCAATAAATGTGAGTACATATCTACTATTCCACAAGCTGTTTGATAGGCTGGTAAACCTAAAGTAAAATCTGGATTCATAATTGTAAATGAAGGAATTATACAGTCAGCTTCTACACCTAATTTATATTCTCCATTTGTAATTATAGTAGCATTAGATGTCTCACTTCCACTAGCCGGTAGAGTACTAATAACCCCTATAGGTAGTGCCTTCTTAGGTGTAGCCTCTCCTTTAAAGAAGTCCCATATATCTCCTTTATATTCTATTCCCATTGCAACAGCCTTAGCTGTGTCAATTGAGCTTCCTCCTCCAATGGCAAGAACCATATCTACACTCTCTTCTTTGCCAAGATCAATTAGTTCTCTAACAAGTTCTACTCTAGGATTAGGAACTACTTTACCACATTCAAGCAACCTAATTCCTTCGCTTGAACAGGCATTTTTCACTGTATCATAAATTCCTAGTTCCTTAATAAAATCACCACTGTAAACCATTAACAAGGTTTTGATATTGTAGCTTGCTAAGATTTTATCTAAGTCCTTCTCACTTTCTTTTCCAAAATATATTCTCGCTGGATTATAATAGCTAAAATTAATCATTCATATCCCCTTTATAATTAATATTCTTTGACCATTCTCTATAGTATTTGTGAATAAACTCATCTTCATTAGGTCGATAAACTTTCTTATCCACTCTTTCCTCATTTATTTTATATCCCCTATAGGACCTTGATATATTTAACAACCCTCTTAAAGAAGCCTGTTCATAACCTTCCTCTAAGACAATATTAGTTCCTAAAAGATTTGCTAAATTCTGGGCTAGGGCTCTAGATTTAAACCCTCCTCCACAGGCTAGTACACTAGTGTCTTCATCTTTTTTCTTTAAGATTTTATACTTTTCATATATAGCACATACATTATCGCATAAGACAGAATACATGAAATCTTCTATTTCTATATTGCTAGAAGATGGTGGATTTAGGAAAAATCCGCCCCTTATTGGTCCACTAGCCTTCATTGTTATTTGCGATGTTAAACTACAGGTTATTCTAGGATTTTCCATTTGCAGATAACTTTTTTCTAAGTGATCATAAGAAAGATTAGGAGCAAAAACTCTTTTTAAGTTTTGATAGTTCAAGCCAGTCACTCCAGGATTTGCTTCAACCATATACTTACTTCCCCCACAATGCTTACCATTCCATACATTATTTATTTCATCATAAAATGGTTTGTTATCAAGTCTAATGACAGGAGATGTTGTTCCTGATACAATAGCTAAACTATAAGCTTCCAAATCTAAAATACTTTCAAGCGCAGCTTGCGTATCTGCCCCTCCTACTATAAAGTTTGGATTAGACTTAATATCAAATTTATCTAGTATATCTTTTTTAACTTGACCTAGACTTTCTTGTGTGCCTACTAACCTAGGTAATATGTTAATATCAATTTTAAATGTATTGCACAGCCAATCATCCCAATTATTCTCAACTATGTTAAATAATTGAGTTTCTGCTGCATGTGAATATTCCATAGTCAACTCACCAGTTAATAAGTATCCCAACCATTCACTTATACTTGTTATGTATCTAATGTTTTTATAAAGGTCTGCTTCGATCTTATTAGTCGCATATAATTTCATTGCACCAAAGTCCTCTGTTAAAGGGTGACCACTTTTTTTATATACTTCCCTCTTTATATCTATAGAACTAAATTCTCCTAATAAATCTTTAGCTCTATTATCTACATTAGGTATTGCCAAAACTACTTTTTTTTCTTCATCAAGTAATACAAAACTTTGTCTCGGACTATCGCATATAACCACCTCTATAGATTCTTTTGCAACACTATTTCTATCTAGTATCTTTTTTATCGAGCTAGTTAGACTATCTATAAAAAAATCTATATCTAGAACTAAGGAGTTTGTATAAGCTAGATTTTCATCATAGCGATTGATAAAACCTTCCATGTCTACAATCTTACTAAAATTGTCCCCCAAAGCTACTCTAGAATTTCCTGTTCCTATATCAATTAATATATAATATTCTCTTCTCATATCTATATCTCTTTTATTTTTTTTCTACAAGAGCTAATATCTGATCTGTAATAATTCTTGATTGATGATCAACTACTTCATAGCTTGCTCCAAAAATATGAGGAGTTAAAAGTACATTTGTTAATCCTTCATACTCACTCTTGCCTTCTACCAAAGGTTCAGAATTAAATACATCAATGATTGCGCCCTTAATTTCACCATTCTTTAAGATATTGTAAAGATCCTTTTCATTCACAACAGAAGCTCTTGATGAATTTATAAAAATAGACTCTTTTTTCATTAACTTAAGTAAACTTGCACCAATCATTTTATCTGTGTTTTTATTAGATGGTAAATGAATTGATACGATATCACAGTTCGCAAATATATAATCTAATTCATGCGCTTCGGCTCCCTCTATCTCTTCCTTGATAAATGGATCGTAGTAAGAAATTCTACAATTAAATCCATCTAATAGCCTTAAGATGGTTCTAGGAACAGCCCCCATACCTACAAAGCCTATATGTTTTCCATAAAGCTCGTTACCCCTAAAAAGATAATATGGTGTGGTTCCTGTAATCCAATTCCCCTCTTCCATCCAAGTGGTTGCCTGCGGTAATTTTCTAAAGAAACCTATCAAGCTAGCCATCCATAGTTCAGCTACAGCTTGTGCATTTCTCCCTGGTGTACATAATAATGGTACTCCATGTCTTTCACAGGCCTTTGTATCTATATTTTCAGGTGTAGCCCTACAATCCCCTACAAATTTTAATCCATCATAAGACTTTAGAACCTTTTCTGTTATTTCATCTAGTTCAGTAATTAATCCATCTGGCTTTTCTTCCAATAACACTTCTATCATTTCATTTTCATAGTATCTCTCTCCGGTATCTGTCCAGGGATTGTATACAATTGTATCAAAATATTTTTTTAGCCTATTTAAATCGCTTTCAATCATAGGCGCCCTAACTAATAATTTCATTCTTTCCTCCTAATAAAAATCAACCTGTACTTCCTTGTAATAGCTTCTTAAATCCTCAGGTTTATAAACTCCTATATTGGTTATAATCCCCTCAATTAACTGTGGAGGTGTTATATCAAATGATGGATAAATCCCCTTTACTCCCTTATCAGTTATCTTAGTTGTAATTGATGTTAGCGCTTGTTCTGGATCTCTCATTTCTATTACTATATCTTCTCTACCTTTTTTTCCCTTATCTGGAATTCCTGTGACAAAGTAAGGAACCTTAAACTTCTCACACAGTATGGCTATTTGATAAGTTCCTATTTTATTAGCTATATATCCAGCTTCCGTAATTGTATCTGCAGCAGAAGTGAATATATCTATTTTTTCATTTTCCAAAAGCCAAGCTATCATATTATCGGTAACAACTGTTGTATCAAAGCCCATTTCTGCACAACAAGAAGCGGTTAGTCTTGCCCCTTGAAAGAAAGGTCTAGTCTCAGCGCAGTAAAACTTAATTTCCTTGTCTTGCTCCTTAGCTAGTCTTAATAACATTCCTATAATAGTTTCACCATAACACTGAGTCAAAACCGTAGACTTTTTTGGTAATAGACCTATTAAGTTTTTGGCTACATCTTCCATTATGGAATACCTGCGATTTAAAGAGTCAATTGTATCATTTTTAATTGCCTCTACAGCATTTTCACCTGCTTCTAGAGCTTCTTTTCCAACTTTAAAAGATTTGCTAGTTATTTGTCTCATCCTATTAGCTGTTGTAGGTCTAGCATAAGCTAAATCATGTGCCGCTTTTTCTAAAAAATCAATTTGAGCTGCTATTTCCATATCTCTACACTCATAGGCTGCCAATGCCATTCCCATACCTACAGCAGTATATGGACCAGCACTTTGAGTAACCATATCAGCTATAGCTTTGGCTACCTCTTTATAACTTCTACAAACTACCTTTTCTTTTTTTATAGGATATATTCTTCTATCTAATATACTAACTTCTCCGTCTTCATACCATGCCACATTTTCATATCTTAATAAGTATGGTAAATCGTAATCTTGTCTTTTCATTTTTTCTACCTAGTTAATTCCTTTATGTAATTTATAAGATCTTCTGCCTCTAGTACGGTTCTTCTATTCATGATGCAATATTTTCCAAACTTAATTAAGGCCCTATCCGATTTATTTCTATTTTTCTCAGATACCTCTTCTATTTCCTTAACTTTGGTATCTCCAACTACTCTTCTAATTATTTCAGTACCTAAATATCCTAAACTATCCATCCTAATACTATCTACATAGTCTCTTAGGTATTCTATTTGATAAAAGTCACTATCAGCTCCTGCTAATAAGCTATCTAATAAACTAGGAAAGATTCCTTTATAAAAAATATATATTTCTTCTAAAAGTAAGTCTAAAAACTTCTCATCCTTGCTTTCATCAATTTTAGCTGTCATATATGCGATTATAAAATGAGCTAAAACATTTCCTATGTCATAACCTGCTGGACCATAAAATGCAAATTCTGAATCTATAATTCTCAATCCATTTTCATTAACAAATATTGAGCCAGAATGTAAATCTCCATGTAATAAAGCTTGAGAATTATTCATAAAATTATTTTTAAGTTGATTCACTTCTCTTCTTAGGGCTCTATCCTCATACAAGTGTTCTCTTACATAGTCTTCTTGTCCATCTAACAATATATTTCTTTTTTTGTAGTCGTTATATGGCTCTGTTAAAACTAAATCTTCTGAAATTTTACACATTTCTGGATTTACAAAAGATTTCATTTTCATCTTTTTCTCTTCTGCATCCATTACTACATCACATGTGTTTGCTAATATAGGTGCAAGAAAATCGATTATCCATTGCGACAAATCTTCGTGTAATATTCCTCTTATCATCTCTGTTCTTAAGTTCTTATAAGCTGAAATATCTTCCATTACAATCAAAGATTCTTCCTTGTCAAATTCATAAATCTTAGGTACTCTTCCTTGAGAATAATCATTTGCTAAAACCAAATACGCCTGTTCAATATCTATTCTTCCCTGATCTAAAGGTCTTCCTGATGATCTAAGTAATTTATCTGCCTTCTTGAAAATAATAGTTTCATTATTTTTTGATCTGGCCTTGTACACATAGTTAATGTTTCCATCTCCTATCTCTTCAACCTCTATAGGACCATCTTTAAAGTCTGATTTATATTTCTTTGCATACTCTCTAATCTGATCTTCGCTTAATAAGTTCTTTTTTGACATCTTTATCTCCTTTAATAAAACTAGAGTAGGAATAAACCTACTCTTATTTACTTTCTGCTACTACTTTTTTACTCTTATCATTTTGATAGTTTGGCTTACCTATTAATATTGAAATTAGGCCGAAAACAATCATCAAGATACAGTAAATGTTATATGGCATTATTGATGCAGGAGCTATTCCCGCCATACCACCTGCTACTAGTAACTGTCCTGCATATGGACATAATCCGTTACAAGCACTTGCAAATATATCTAAGATACTAGCCACCCTCTTAGGAGCTATATCATATTCTTCAGAGATATCTTTAGCTATAGGTCCAGCTGTTATTATTGCTATAGTGTTATTGGTTGTAGATAGATCTAGTAAACTTACAAGACCAGCAATTGATAATTCAGCACCTCTTTTAGTTTTTGTTGCCTTGGTTAATTTGTTCAATAAGAAGTCGATTCCTCCATAAGCTCTCATTAGTTCAACAATACCCCCAACTATAACAGCTATAACTGCCATGTCTTCCATTCCCATAATTCCTGTATGTAGAACAGTTAAACTTTCTAGTAATGTAAAACTTCCATTAAGAACACCTATTAGAATTGATAACGCTATCCCTAAACCTAAAACTACAGCCACGTTAAATCCAACTAATGATAAAACTATTACTAATATGTAAGGTGTTGTATATAAAATATTATAACTTCCAACCTCTATTATTCCTGATCCACCTTGGAATAATAACCAAACTAAGGTTATAACTAAGGCCGGTAGAACCATTATTATGTTTGCCTTAAACTTTTCCATATTCCCTATGTTTTGAGTTCTTGTTGCTGCT
>JASLIL010000038.1 GCA_030152145.1 Tissierellales bacterium | reverse complement strand
CCCTGAGCTGTTAAAAGTAAAAGGTCGCTTACAGCAACTCCAATAGTTTTGTCTCCCACATCAAGGCCCATATATCTATCCATAAAACACCTCATAATCAATTTTAAGAAACCATTTACTATATTGTATCATATAGGTATGGTTTTAACATTATTATATATAAAAATAATTGCATAAAAAAGCTGCCCTCTAATTAGAGGACAGCTTTCTATTAATCCTCTTTCATATCTGAAATATAAAACTTAACTAATTCTTCTAAAAGCTCATCTCTCTCTATATTTCTAATTATCTCTCTTGCGTTATTGTGACTAGTTATATAAGTTGGGTCTCCTGAAAGTATATATCCTATAATTTGGTCTATTGGATTGTAATCTCTTTCCAAAAGTGCCTGGTAGACATGCCTTAGGGTTTCCCTAATCTTTACTTCCTTGGTCTTTTGAGCATCAAACTTCATGGTTTCATTAAACTCCCTATCCATAAATATCCCTCCTTATAATTATTTTAAGCCATCTTTTATAAGTTCTTCCACCCTAGCTAGAGCTTCCTTAACCTTTGTTTTATCCTTACCACCAGCCTGGGCCATAGTAGGTCTACCACCACCGCCACCGCCAGTGATCTTAGCAACTTCCTTAACTATATTACCAGCCTTAAAGCCTTTCTTAATCAAGTCATCACTAACCATAGCTATAAGGGAAACTCCATCTCCCTCTGTACCTGCTAGAACTATAATATAAGAATCAAGCTTTGACTTTATCTGGTCTCCCAGCTTCATAAGTGAGTTCATATCAACATCTCCTGCATTATAGGCAATATAGTTGATATCCTCAATAAGCTTAACTTTTGTTAGTATATCTGAAGACATACTAGCTGCCATCTCTTGTTTCATAGACTCTAGGCTAGACTCTGCTGCCTTTAATTCTTCAATTTTTTCTTCAACCTTAGCATAAACTTCTTTTCTATT
The DNA here is from genome assembly GCA_030152145.1 of Tissierellales bacterium. Taxonomy (GTDB): domain Bacteria; phylum Bacillota; class Clostridia; order Tissierellales; family JASKZW01; genus JASLIL01. Next base: position 3,251 of record JASLIL010000038.1, on the reverse strand, counting down.
GGTCTTTAGAAGGCCAGCTGTACTATCTAAGCTCTTTTCCAAACTAAGGATATATCTATAAACATACTTACCTGTTATAGCCTCTATTCTCCTTACACCAGCTGCAACACTAGCTTCACTAACTATCTTAAACATACCTATATTTCTACTATTGGAAACATGAGTACCGCCACAAAGCTCTATGGACTGGCCTCCCACATTTACAACCCTAACCTTGTCACCATATTGGTCTTCAAAAAGGCCAATAGCGCCAAGCTCCTTTGATTGGTCAAAGGTCATTTCCTTGGACTCAACTGGTAACTCCATAAATATCAAGTCATTAACTAGCTTTTCTACTTTTTCTATTTCTTCCTGAGTCATTCTATCAAAATGGCTAAAGTCAAATCTAAGCTTATCTGCTTGAACAACAGATCCTGCTTGGTTGACATGCTCGCCTAATACTTTCTTTAGAGCCCTATGAAGTAAATGGGTTGCAGTATGATTTCTCATTATATCTCTTCTGCGTTCAACATCTACCTTGGCTACTAGTTTATCACCTAAGGAAAGGCTTCCTTCCTTAACTTCTACTACATGAACAGTTTTTCCCTTATTTATCTTTTGGGTATCATGGACTTCCAGCTTAAAATTATCTCCAAGCATAACACCAGTATCGCCTATCTGACCTCCACCCTCTCCATAAAAAGGTGTCTTATCTAAAACTAGGATTGCCCTATCTCCCTCTTTTAGGGAATCAAGCCTATCCCCTCCTAGATGAATTTCAACAACCTCTGCATTATAGTCTAAGTCACTATAGCCCTTAAACTCAGTATCTGCTTTGATCTCAATATCTTTTCCTGATGACCAACCCATTTCAGCAATAGAACCTCTAGCTGATCTAGCCCTTTCTCTCTGTGCCTCCATGTTCTTATTAAAGCCATCTTCATCTACAGTAAGTCCCTTTTCTTCCAGGATCTCTCTTGTTAGATCAAGAGGAAAACCATAGGTATCATAAAGTTTAAAAGCCCTAGCACCATCTAGAGTTTTCTCATGATCTAGCTTCATATGATCCACATAGTCCTCAAGTATACTTAAACCTTGGTTGATAGTTTCCTGGAACCTGTTTTCTTCCATAAGGATTATTTCCTTAATTTTCTCTCTTCTAAGGTCTAACTCCTTATACTGTATAGTCCAAGAATTTATAAAAACATCTACAATATCAGTTAAGAATGGTCCATCTACACCTAAGAGCTTACCATGTCTAGCAGCACGTCTTATAAGTCTTCTTAAGACATAGCCCCTTCCCTCATTACTAGGTAGTACACCATCTGACACTAGGAAAGTCATAGCCCTAACATGGTCTGTTATGATCCTAATAGATCTATCCTTTTCCTGGTCGCTACCATAGTCATACTTTGTATAGTCTGCTACAAAATCCAGTAGCTCTCTTATTTCTTTTACCTCAAATATATTATCAACTTCTTCAACTACAGTTGCTATACGCTCTAATCCCATACCTGTATCTATGTTTGGATGTTTTAAAGGTATATATTCTCCTTCTTCTGTCTTGTCAAACTGTGTAAACACCAAGTTCCATACCTCAATATACCTATCACATTCACAACCTGGTTTACAATCACTACAGCCACAAGCATATTCTGGTCCTCTATCAAAATATATTTCTGAACTTGGACCACAAGGACCTACTTCAAGTTCCCAGAAATTATCCTCTTTTCCTAGGGCTACAACATGATCCTCTCTTACTCCTATATGATCTATCCAAATTCTCTTACTTTCTTCATCTTCAAAGAATACTGAAGGCCACAACTTGTCTTTATCCAGGCCTATTCTCTCTGTTAAAAACTCCCATGCCCACTCTATAGCTTCCTTCTTAAAGTAGTCACCAAAAGAAAAGTTACCAAGCATCTCAAAGTATGTAGCATGTCTATCAGTACGACCAACATTCTCTATATCTCCAGTTCTTATACATCTTTGGCAAGTAGCCACCCTATTATTAGGTGGAGTCTTCTCACCTGTAAAATAAGGTTTTAAAGGTGCCATACCAGCATTTACTAAAAGTAAACTCTTGTCATTTTTAGGCACCAAAGGAAAACTTTCTAATATATAATGTTCCTTCTCTTTAAAGAAATCTAAAAACTCTTTTCTAATTTCATGCAATCCCATTTTGTTCATAAAATACACCTCTCCATTTATCAAACTCTTACCTAGTATTATATCAAAGTTACATCCACTTTAAAATAAATAAACTGTCTTATATAAAAAAAGACAGTTTATTCTCAATTATTTAGACTTTTTAAGTTTCTTTTTGCTAACTTTCTTGTCCTTGTAGTACTTTTCCCTTATAAATTCTGCCAAGATCTTCACTACTGCCACAAAAGGAACGGAAAATATCATACCTATAACCCCAAACATTCCCCCTCCTATTACCAGGGATAGAAGTATGGTCAAAGGATGTATTCCTGTTGACTGTCCTATAATCTTAGGGGCTAAAACATTATTTTCTACCCACTGAATTATAAGGAAAATTATGGCCACCCAAATACCCTTGCTTGGACTGGATATAAAGGCAAAAAACACCGCTGGTAAAAATCCTAGGAAAGGTCCTACATAAGGTATAATATCTGCTATACCAGTTATAAAACCAATAACTAGGGCAAAATCTATCTTTAAAACAAGGAGTAAAATTGTAGTTGTTACCCCAACATATATGGCCAATATAAGCCTACCCCTAATAAACATTCCCAGAGATTTATCTATCTTTTTAAAAAGATCTAAGCTTTCCTCCCTATACTTTTCCGGTATTAGATTTTTGGCCTTGTCCTTAAACTCCTCCTTGTCCTTCAAGAAATAAAAGGTCAGTATTGGAATTAAAACAAGACTTACAAGTTTTGAAAAAGTACTGGCTATTCCTGTAAAGAATCTGCTGATACTTCCAAAAACTGCATTTTGAATATTTTCTATATTCTTTAGCAAGGTCTCCTTTGCTGTCTCAAATATATCTGGCATATTATCTATATTTACATAGTATTTGTCATAGATACTATCCATAGTTTCTGACCACTTGTCTAGGTACCTTGGAAAATTAGTTATAAGGCTCTTAATTTCCTTTCCTGCCTTTGGAACTACTAGAAAGGATAATACTAATATTAGGGCAAATATAATTAAGTATATTATTAAAATCCCATACTCCCTCTTGATTTTTTTCTTCTCCAACCTATTAACCAAAGGATTAAAAACATAGGCTAGAACAAGAG
>JASLIL010000036.1 GCA_030152145.1 Tissierellales bacterium | reverse complement strand
TGCTTCTGGCCTTCTTTATATCAAAGACCTCTAAAATCTTCAGCATCTTTGATATTCTAAAAAAGATAAACTACGGCTTTATCCTAGGCTATATGGCCATAATATACTTCTCCATATCCAAGATGTACAAAGGATATGAATTCAAACTAAAGAATGATTAAAGGCAATAAAAAAAGAAGCTCCCTATTCTTTCAATAGGAGAGCTTCTTTTTGGTCTTCCATCTTATTTTAGCCTATTTTTTGCACCCTTCCCACCTGTCCATCTTCAAGCATAACCTTGATGCCCCTAGGATGTTCCTTGGAGTTTGTTAGGATTCTTTTTACCCTTCCTTCTGTTAACTCTCCTGTTCTCTGGTGCTGCTTTTGAACTACAAAAACTCTAGCTCCCACTTCTATATCACAACGTTTTCTACCATCCAAAGCTTTCACTTCCTTTCTAAGTTAAATTTCTTCCTAAGACCGGATACCCCTATCCTAGAAAAAGGGACTAGGTTTCTAATCTCAACCTGTCCCTTTTATACTATCTATCCTTTTGTTACACCTATTAAAACTCCACCAACTACTACAAAGGCCAAACCTACCATAGTGGATCTTAGCTCCCTATTGGTCTTTTCTTCCTTTAGAATTACAAGGCCACATATAGTTGAGATTACTACACTCATCTGTGTCAGTGTAAATCCTATGGCCAAACCATTAAGAGTGTTTGATATCATTAGGACTACATTTCCTACAGAAAATATTAGGCCTGTTAGGATATGCCTTTTAGTCTCCTTGGAAAAAAGTGAAACCTTGTCTTCCCTTCTAGATAGAAGATATGCTCCCACTAGCATACCAAATCCTTGGGCCAAAAGAGCATCCCATATGCTTACAGCTGCTATCCTTAAAACTATAGTGTAAATTATAAAGCCTATGGAGGACATTACCAGGGTTATCATACCCTTTCTCTCCTTGGCCTTTTGGCTAGTAACTTCCTTGTTTTCCTGGTAGGCAGTCATGGCTATTCCCAGTATTATTATAGCTATAGCTCCTATGCCTATAATATACTGTTCCCTTGTAGACCACTCCTTAAAGTAAAGAGTTCCCACTAGGGTAGCACCTATTAACTGGGTACCAGTAGATATAGGTGTGCCCTTGGCCACACCCAAAAGCGCCAAGCCCCTAATCTGATTTATCAAACCATAACTCAGGGCTAAACCATCAATAAATCCGAAGAATAAAACTCTTCCACTTAAATTCGTAGGTCTCTTAAAGAGAAATACTATAAAAGAAGAGAGAAATATTCCCAGTCCCATTCCCATTACTTTTTCTGTCGATTTTCCTCCGATTTTTGTCATAACAATCGGTTGGATTCCCCACACCAAGGCAGGAATTAAGCCGAATAAAATATTTTTCACAATATCCAACCTTCCTCAATATATTTTATGGGATTTAGTTTAATGATAATATCTTAGTTTCTATATGTTTATTGTAGTTCCTATCTTTTTCTCTACAGCAAGATCATATATATTTTTTGCCACCATTATATCTAGTACAGCATTACCAGTAGTCTCGAAGAAGCTAATCTCTTTATCTGACTCCCTGCCCTTAATATTCCCCATTATTAATTGGCCAAGTTCACCAGTAATTTGATCTTCAGTAAATAAGCCTTTTTCTATTATCTGAACAAAATCTCCGCTTTCTATTATAGCATCTTTTGTATCACAGTAAACCTTATCTGCTCTTAATATTAAATCACCATCAATCTCAGCCATTTCAGGAGTATATGAGCCAACTCCATTTATATGGCAGCCCTCCTTAACCCACTGACCCTTAAAGGTAGCCTGTCTAGCAGTAGTAACAGAAGTTATAATATCAGACTCTCCTATAGCCTCCTCTAAATTCTTACACTCCTCTATAGAAACTCCATATTTTTCTCCAAATTTCTCCTGCATCCTAGTAGCAAAGTTTCTACGATTATCCTCATTTATATCAAATACATAGGCAGTCTCTATATTCCTAACAGCCAAGATAGCCTCCAACTGAAACTCTGCCTGACCTCCTGTACCTATAAGGGTAAAAACCTTGCTATCCTTTTTAGCCAATAGGTCTGTAGCAGCTCCTGATATAGCACCTGTCCTTAACTGAGTTAGATAGGTTCCATCCATCATAGAGTTTGGGAAACCTGTCTCATCATCTATAAGAACCATTAGTGAAGGCACTGAAGACATGCCTTTTTTTATATTCTCTGGATAAACACTAACTATCTTAACTCCCAAGGCAGCTTGGTTTTCCAAGTAGCCTGGCATATAAAGACTCTGGCCCTTATGTTTTTCTACATCTAAATTAACCCTTAAAGGTATATTGGCCTCTCCCTTTGAATAGGCTTCTAGAGCAACCTTATCTGCCTCTATAGCCTCCTTCATATCTATAACCTCTATCATTTCTTCTCTATTTAAAACTAATAATTCCATATAAACAACCTCTCTCTCCTATTATTTAAATATATCTCTAACGCCCTCCATATTCTCCCCATACTCTTCAACAATCTGATCCCTAAACCTATCTATAAGGCTTAGGCAATAGGCATCATGCTGAACATACTCCTTGGCAAAAAATGACAAGATCTTATTTTCAGTATAGATACCAGAAACCTCCTTGTTGAAAAGCACGCCTGAATAAAGAAAGTTTTTATCATCAGCCACCACTGTTATCCAACGATGGGACATATCCTCCAAACGTTCCATTTCAAATCCATGGGGGTAGAATCTTTCAAGCCTTGTTTTATACTCCTGCTTCTCATCATAAAGTATAATAACTGATCTTGGAATCTCTCTTAACTTCAGGTTAATAGCATCTTCCAACTCTTCAGTCAGCTCATCAACCCAAACCTGAATATAAAGAGACTCCTCAGCAGCTTCCACTATATCTAGAGCCTTTAAAATCAAGCTATTATAGTTCTCCAACTGCCAAATTCCATCACTTTCCTCTGGCTGCTCTATATTTGAAGCCAGATACTCAAAGGACTTTAGGGTGTCATCAACTGATTTTTTGGTAAGCTTAACCAGGTCCTCTGGGGCTATAGCCCTGTAGTAACTAGTCTTACCACTATGGGAAAGCTCCAAAACTCCCCTCTGAACCAGGGCCTCTATATGATTGTAGACCTTAGATCTTGCTATGCCTGAATACTTACTAATCTCATATCCTGTAGACTTTCCATACTTTAAAAGAGTAGTGTAAACCTTGGCCTCCGCCTCACTAAAACCCATCTTCCTCAACTCATTTATCAACTCCATATTGTCCTCCCCTTTTCATTAGTAGTTCCCTTTGGTAGCTACTATATTACATTCCCAATTACAGCTTGTCAATAGGAAAAATATATTACCCCACTTATCTGCTTCGAAGAGGTATGGTTCTTGGTAGCGGAGCCCTTGAAGCCCTAACCCAAATCTTTGATTTGGCTAGTAGGTCTCATGTGAGAGTTCTCCAAGGTGTTTTCCCTTGGCTAAGAACTTACCGCCCAGCCTCCATTCGTTAAATGGCCTCTTTATGACATTTAACGGAAACTTCAATATATAACTTTGTCTAGATATATTATGGAGGGGCAGAGCCCTCCGCTACCAAAAGATAAGCCTATTGCACCTCTACTCCGACACAACCCAACTATAATTATCCCTTAACTTCGCTGACGAATTAATCCAATCAATCATCGCCAAGGCTTGATTTCTTAGTAATTCTTAGCATAGCCGTCAAATCCTAGCCAAAGCAGAACACACTTTGGGGATTTTTGACATAGGACCTACAGTAGTTTTTGAACCACACAAAAACTTGTTAGGTCTCCATGACCTACGATAGTTTTCTTCCAGAAAACTTGTTAGGTCATTATCAACTTTCAACTATCAATTATCAACTGCTTTTCTCTGGTCTTTAACGTATATTTCAATATGTAACTTTATGGCGTATAAACATGGAGCCACAGAGGGCTCCTCTACCAAAAGATAAATTATAATCCTATTCTTTAAAAGCTATTAGTCTTTTAAAGAATAGGAGGACTTAATAAGGGTATTAGGTTAATATAAATGCTTTGATTAAATTATAATATTTACGGGAGGTTTTAATATGAATAAAGGTAAAACTCTTAAATTATTGGCTATTATATTCTTTGTAGCCATGGTAGCTATCAATATACTGGCCAACACTATACCTATCAATGGCAATACTACTGCAGAAGTATCTGATAGTTTCCCAAACCTATTCGCACCTGCTGGAGGAACTTTTAGTATTTGGGGGCTTATATACCTGGTATTGGCTGCCTATAGTTTCTACCAACTAAGAAATGCAGATGATGACATAGTTTTTTTCAAAACCATTAACTATTACTTTATTATTTCTTCTATGGCAAATATCCTTTGGATTATCTCATGGCACTACAAGCTAATAGTTTTATCAATGGTTTTTATACTAGTGCTTTTTTATAGCTTAACTAAGATCAACAATTTTGTTAACACTGGTCTTATATCAAAAAAGAAACGTATCTTTGCAAGACTACCATTTAACATTTATTATGGTTGGATTAGTGTAGCTACTGTAGCTAATGCAGTAACAGTCTTATCTAGTCTTGGGGTTAATATGATTAATATACCACTTACTATATTAGCTCTACTTATAGGACTTGTTATAATAATATCCGTATTAAGCAGGTACCAGAATCCAGCCTATGGATTAACCGCTATATGGGGATATGGCGGTATACTCATAAAGCATATCTCTAAAAAAGGTTTCAATATGAACTACAAGTCTATAATTGCAGTTGTTGCAATATCCATACTTGTTATAGCTTACAAAACTTTTATAGATAAAACCAATAAAGGAGGAGTAGGTATAGCCTAGAAAGAGCCCAAGGCTCTTTCTAGGAAAACTGGAAAAAATTTTTATTACAAATAAAAAAAAGAGATGGATTTCTCCATCTCTTAGTAAATAATATGAACTATTACAATACTCTTTATTTCTCTTATAAAATACAGGGTTTTGTAGGGATAGTATTAATAAGATATATTTTGTTCATATTATACAGGGGCTATTTAATTTCTTCTTGTTAACTCTATTATAATACAAGTTAAGCCTCTATGCTAATTCATATTGGTCAACTAGTTATGAATTAAGTTCATAGCTCAAAACCTATTGTTTCTACTAGTGTTTAAAGATTTCCCTATAAGCCTCTATATAATTATTATTATGCTTGCTAATAATAAAAATTTCTTCATATTTTTCTATAGGACAATTTCCCTTAATCTCTAGATTAAAATTTTCTAGTATATTCTTAGGTATGGGGAGTGCCCAAGTATAGGAATTTTTAATTTGATTTAGTATATCAAAATATGTTATCTCATCTTGAACTATTATCCTGTTGCTTTCATCACTAAGCTCTTCTTCATTTCTTAAAATCTCTATAGATTTTTCCAAATCACTTTCACTTATCTTATCTTTTAAGGATAGATTACCTGACTTACTTACTATTAGAACTCTTTTATATCTGCCTAATTTTTCTATGGAGATGTTTGCCTTAGAAAACTCTTCCAGGCATTCCCTAGTAGGTCCATTTTTAAAGTTTACCAAGCCTAGATCATATTCACCTAAGGCTACCTTTTCCACCACACCTTTACAAGAATCTTCAAATATATTAACTCCATCCCCAAGGTTAGATTCTAAAATACAGTGTGTACAAAAACTCTCTCTTATAGTTCCTATTCTTATTTCATCAAGCCTCTCCCTGTTATAAAGAATCTGATTTAACCTATCTACCTCTTTTAATATACCCTCTGAAATATCCAAAACCTTTCTACCTGTTTTAGTTACTTCTGTTCCTGTGGGAGTTCTATGAAATAACCTTACATTATATTTATCCTCTATTCTTTTCAAGGCCTTAGAGACGCTGGATTGGGATTTATATAAAGTTTTAGCTGCTGCATTTAAAGATCCTGTATCTGCT
>JASLIL010000069.1 GCA_030152145.1 Tissierellales bacterium | reverse complement strand
AATAAGATGCACGATAGGATTACTGATGAAATAACATTGAAAGGTGTTTATTGGCAGGAAAAGAGAAAAAGAGAAATTGAGAACTGGGAGAAAAAGAGGGCTGAGAAAAAATAATCCCCCCCTAATTGTGGCGGGAATATTAGATACCAGGGACCGGTGTGGGTGAGGCACGTATATATAAGCAATATTTTTCAAAAGGGGGTGATGGGGTGGCAAAAACAAAATTAGGTTTTAAAAGAGCTATCAATAAAAGCCTTAGAGATTTAGGAATTTATAAAAAAGAATATGATGAGATCATAGATATTTATTGTGGACTACTCCACCAGTACCAAGTTTTTGAAGAAGAATTTGAAAAGTCCGGATATAAAATAGAAGAAGAATATACGAATAAAGCTGGAGCCACAAATATGAGAAAAACCCCTTTATATACGGCAATGGAGAGCTTAAGAAAAGATATAGCTACTTATTCAGATAGACTAGGACTTAATCCAAAATCATTAGAATCCATAACATCAGAGAAAAAAGAAAGCTCCAAATTAGAGCAGGTGTTATCTAAGTTATGACAAGTAAATACAAAAACTATGATGTTGTTATTAATCATTGTAATGATTTAATATCAGGAAAAAAATTGGCTAATAAAGAGCAAATATTGGGGGCAAAACGATTTTTAGAAGGATTGAGAAGCCCTAAATACGACTTCAGACCAAGTGAGCCTGAGAAAATAATTGCAATAATTGAGAATACATTTGTTCATAGACAAGGTGAAAAAATAGATGGGACTCCTTTAAGAGGAAGTCCTTTTTTGTTGGAGCCATTTCAAAAATTTATCATATATGATCTTATGGGATTTTGGCATAAAGGAACAAATAACAGACGATTTAAGGAATCTTTTATTTATATTCCGAGGAAAAATGCTAAGACTACATTTGCTAGCGCTCTAGCTTGGGCCTTATCTTTATATCAAATGAAGTCTGGTGCTAAATGTTATATAGTGGCAAATGCAATGCAACAGGCAAGGGAATCTTTTGATTTTATTAAATTTAATATAGATGAAATGGGAGAAAATAAAAATTTTAGAGTATTGGATTCTAATGTGGAAAGATCAATAGAAAGAGAGTTTACAGAAGGGGCTATGAGAATACAAGCTTTAGCAAGTTCAGTTGATAGACAAGACTCATTAAACTGTAATATAGCCATAGCTGACGAGTTACACGCCTATAAAACACCTAAGCAATACAACATTATTAAAGAAGCAATGAAAGCCTATACTAACAAATTAATGATAGGAATAACTACTGCAGGAGATAATCCAAATTCCTTTGCTTATCATAGGCTGAAATATTGTCAGAAAATCCTTGATAAAACAGTAAATGATGAACAGTATCATGTTTTTATAGCAAAGGCAGATGAAGATAATAAGGGAAATGTTGATTATACAAATCCTATTGAACATGAAAAAGCAAATCCTATGTATGGGAAATCTATAAGACCAGATGATATTTTAAATGATTCATTACAAGCACAGAATGATCCACAGTCAAGAAAAGATTTTTTAGCAAAATCATTAAACATATACACTAGCTCAACAAAATCTTATTTTAATCTAGATACTTTTAGAAATAGTGATAGAAAATATAACTGGAATATAGAAGATTTATTGAAAATGAATATTGAGTGGTATGGTGGGGCTGACTTGTCTAAAATGCATGACCTTACGGCAACTGCTTTATATGGAAGTTATAAGGACATAGATATAATAATTACACATGCTTTTTTCCCTATTACAAGAGCTTATATAAAGGCAGATGAAGACAATATTCCATTGTTTGGTTGGAAAGATGATGGAAACTTGACCATGACCAATACAGATGTTGTTAACTATACAGAAATAGTTAATTGGTTTAAAACAATGAGAGATAAGGGCTTTAATATTAAACAAATAGGATTTGATAGGAAGTTTGGAGAGGAATTCTACTTAATGATGAAAAGAGAAAGATTTAATATAGTTGATGAGCCACAACTTTATATTAATAAAACTAAGGGATTTAGGAGGATAGAGCAAAAGGCTATAGCTGGAAAGCTTTATTATATGCATAGTGAAGCTTATGAGTATTGTGTTCAAAATGTTCATGGTATTGAAAAGACAGACGATATGATCCAGTATGAAAAAGTTATGCCAAATATGAGAATAGACTTATTTGATGCAAGTGTATTTGCTTCAGTAAGATTAATTCATAATTTAAGCAAATCATCTACGGCTTTAAAGTGGCTTAAAAGCTAGGAGGAATAAATGACAAAAAAAACTAATGATAAAAGAGCTGATCCAGGAAATAATCAAATGATGATCCAATGGATTAGAGATGAAACAATAGATATACCAGGATATAGGAGATTATCAGATGCTCCAGAAGTTAAGTCAGGGATAGAGAAGATAGCAGAGCTTATTTCTTCCATGACAATTCATTTAATGGAAAATGGAGAACATGGGGACAAAAGAATTACGAACCAATTGTCTAGAAAAATAGATATAGAGCCTAATTCTTTGATGAATAGGCAACTATTTATATCGTGGATAGTCCAAACAATGTTATTAGAAGGAAACGCTGTAGTATGGCCTAAATTTACCAATGGATACCTAGAAGAACTAATACCTTTAGAAGAGAATAGGGTCTCTTATTATGAAAGAGAAAACTTCTATGAAGTAAAATATAAAAACAATTATTATAAATATGATGAGATTTTGCATTTTAGATTTAATCCAGATATGAATAAACCATACTTAGGGACTTCTTATAATATAATCTTAAAAGATGTTATGGAGAATTTAAAACAGGCAACTTATACAACTAAAGCGTTTATGAATAGCAAGATGATGCCATCATTGATAGTAAAGGTAGATGCTCTTACAGCTGAACTAGCTAGTGAAGATGGAAGAGATGGAGTATATAGGAAATATTTAGAGTCATCTAAGGCCGGTCAACCTTGGATTATTCCAGCAGAACTAATTGATATTGAGCAAGTTAAACCTTTGACTTTAAAAGATATTGCTCTACCGGAGACAGTAAAACTAAATAAAGAAACAGTAGCAGGAATATTAGGTATCCCTGCTTTTTTATTGGGGGTAGGGGATTATGATCAAGATGAATTCAATAATTTTATTAAGACAAAAATATTAGTAATTTCAAAAGCAATAGAGCAGGAACTGACAAGGAAATTATTATATAGTCCTGACTTATACTTTAAATTTAATATAAAGTCTCTATACAATTATGGATTTCAAGAGATGGCAGGTGTTTATTTAGAACTGTACAAAGCTGGTATAGTAACGGGTAATGAGGTTAGGGATGTGCTTGGGATTAGTCCACTAGAAGAATTAAATTCGTTGGTGATTTTAGAAAACTACATTCCAAAGGATAAAATAGCTGACCAAGGAAAACTAGGGGGTGAGTAGGTGAGAAAAGAAAAACATTTAAGGACTACTAATACTTCTATGGAGATAAGGGAATCATCATCTGATGAAATGGTAATAGAAGGTTATTTTGCTTTGTTCAATGACGAAACCAATTTATTCGGAAACGTCTATGAAGAAATCGACAAAGAGGCCTTTAACAACACCTTAGACAAGGATATAAGAGCTTTGATTAATCATGACACATCTAAAGTATTAGGTAGGACTAAAGCTAAAACATTAGAGCTTAAGGCTGATGAAAAAGGACTATACGGGAAGATAAAAATTAATCCAAATGATACAGAAGCAGTAAATCTTTATGAAAGAGTTAAAAGGGGAGATGTAGATCAGTGTTCATTTGGTTTTTTTATTAAAGATGAAGATGTAGAGAATAGAAGTGACGGAACTACAAAGTTTGTTATTAAGGATATAGATTTGTTTGAAGTCTCAGCTGTGACATTTCCAGCTTATGAAAACACAGGAATATCAGCAAGGGAAAAACAGGTAAAGAACTTAAATAAAAGGAAAATTGAACTTTGGAAGAAAGAAATGAGGGAGAAAATTAATGTTAAAAATACTAATGCTTAGAAAACAAAAAGATTTATTACTTAAAGAATTAAAGGAGCTTGGAAGCCCACTGGAAGAAATATCAAAAAGAGAAGAAACAGTTGTTCAAGCTATAGATGATGTTGAAACAGATGAAGAAATGGAAGTCGTAGAAGAGGAAATACAAGAGATAGAAAAAGAAAAAGAAGAGTTAGAAGAAAAAAAGAAATCTTTAGAAGATCAACTAGAAGAAATAAATAAAGAAATTGAAGAATTGGAAAATAAAGAACCTGAAAGTAAAGAAGATAGATCCAAGGTTGCTGGCAGTAACGATAGGAAAAACATAAAAACAAGGGGGAGTGTGAGCAATATGAGAATAAATAAATTTGAAACTAGAGAGCAAATGATTGATAGGTTGAATCAACCAGAGGTTAGAGAGTTTTATAGTGATTTAAGGGATGCTCTAGAAAGAAGAACAGAGCTTAAGGGCAAAGAATTACTAATACCAGAGCAAGTAATGTGGTCAATTAATCAAAGAGTAGGGGATTATGGCACGGTTATTAACTTGGTAGATAGGTTTGAAATAAAAGGAACTACTAGAGTTGTTATTAATGCAGGAACTCCTACATTAGTTTGGACAGAAATGTGTGATAAGTTGGAGGAAACTGTCCTTGGAAGTATTGATAAAGTTGAATTAGATGGATATAAACTAGGAGCTTATGCCTTTATTTGTAATGCAATAATAGAGGACTCAGAAATAGATTTTGCTAACTTTATTGAACAAGAGTTTGCTAAAGCTATAGCAGAAGGTGGAGATCAAGCAATAATTAATGGTAAAGGGGCAGAAGAAAAACAACCTGAAGGGATAACTACAAAGATAAAGGACGTAAAAGAAGTAAAAGGTTTATTGGATGTATTAACTCTAATTGGTAACTTGGATGATGGCAAACACAATGGAATATCAGGAACTCCAACGCTTGTAACTAATAGAAATACTTATTATAAATACTTTTTACCAGAAACTTTAGGAAAAGATTCAAATGGGAAAATAGTATATGGCTTAGGACAAACCTTGCCAGATGGAACGAAAATAGAACTATCACAAGCAGTATCCGATGGAGAATTTATAGCTGGTGATTGGTTCAATGGATATAAATTTGGAGTTAGAAAAGGTATGTTCTTCGATATGAATGAAAATGTAAGGTGGATAGAAGAGCAAACGGGATTTAAAGTATCTGGAAGAGCTGATGGTAAAGTTGTTAAAAAATCATTGTTTGTTAGAGGTAAGTTTGTAGATAAGGTAGAAGTACCAGAGGCATAGGAGAGATATATGAAAGTAAAAACTTTAAAGAAATTTAGAGACTTAAAAGACAATGTTATTAGAGAGGAAGGAGATTTGTTTATCTGTAGCAAGGAAAGATTTGAGGAGATAAACAAAACTTTGATAGATAATTGGGGTAAAGGTCCTTGGCTGGAAGAGGTTAAAGAAAAGGACAAGAAATAAGGGGTGAGAACATGAACACTCTTGAATTATTAAAATTAAGACTAGGCATCTCTACAGATAAAAGAGATGCCTATTTAAATGCAATTATAGATTCAATAAAAGAAGAGTTGATTGACCAACAAAAGATTAATTTAGATGAGAGTAATTCAACTCATTTAATGTTTTTAGTTGATTATGCAGAGTATAGATATTCTAACAAAGGAGAATCATCAGGAATGCCTAGACATTTACAATGGCGACTTCATAATTTGGTGGTGAGTTCAAATGAGATATAAAAAAGCAAATAAGAAAACATTTGATGATGTAGTTACTTTGGTAAAATACAAGAACAGAAAAGTAGATGAGTATGGCAATGAGATTATAGATAAAAGATATAAAGAGATATTTTGTAATGTTAATTCTATAGGAAGAGACAGTTTTTATTCAGCTGGAAATAAGGGACTGTCTCTTGCTTATGAGATTACTATTAATAACTTTGAATATGAGGGAGAAGAAAAGGTTATTTATAACAATAAAGAATTTGATGTTATTAGAACTTATCTAGTGGATGATTTTTTATTAGAAATAACAGTAGGAGATAAGTCATGAGTACATTTTTTGAAAGCTTAAAAAAGAGCATAGATATACCTGTTGTTTACAATGTTAATAATTTTAAAGAAGATCCTCCTTTTATAGTATATAGAGGAGATGGCCAAAATACAGTAAAAGCAGATGATACTATTTACTTTAAGAAAAACAAATATATCATCGAGTATTATTTCAATAGAAAAAATGAAAAACTAGAGGATAACTTAGAAAAAGGTCTTTTAGAAAATGGTTTCATCTATGAAAAGTCTGAGGACATAGACTTAGAGGATGGTAAAATTTTCTTAATTTATTATTATGTAGGTGATTAAATGAAAATAGGCATAGATGAGCTATCTAATAGTGTTGAAAAGATATTATCTGAATACACAGATGAAGTAAAAAAAGAAGCTGACTTAATAGCCAAAGAAACGGCCACAAAGACGGCTGAGGAATTGAAGGTAACTTCACCCAAAAATAAAGGCAAATATGCTAGAAGTTGGAAAGTAAAAACAATCTCTGGAAGAATGTCAAATCAGTATGTAGTTTATAATACTAAACCATCGTTGACACATCTACTAGAGAAAGGACATGTAATTAGAAATAAGTCTGGAACTTATGGAAGAACAAGAGCGATACCACATATAGAGCCAGCAGAAGAAAAAGGAATAAATGAGTTTGAAAAGAAAATAGTCAGCAGACTAGGAGGGAAATAATGACAGAAAAAAACAATAATAAAATAAAGTTTGGTTTATCAAATGTACATTACGCATTAATAGAAGAATCAGGAGAGTTTGGAAAGCCTAAAAGAATACCAGGCGGTGTAACGTTATCAACGTCACCAGAAGGTGATTCAAATCCATTCTATGCAGACGATACAGTTTATTATAATTCACAAAGTAATAATGGATACACTGGAGATTTAGAAGTAGCTATCTTAACTGATGAATTTAAAGTGGATGTATTAGGATATGAGAAAGATGAGGTAACAGGTTTATTAATAGAAAACTCTGATGCAATATCAAAAGAATTTGCTCTTTTATATGAAATAAAAGGAGATTCTAAAAAAAGAAGAAATGTATTTTATAAGGTATCAGCAGGAAGGCCTGGTGAAGAAAACAATACTAAAGCAGAGTCAACTGATCCATCAACTGACACTTTACCAATAACGATAATGCCTATGGAATTAGGTGGTAAATTTAGGGTTAAAGCTTCAGCGTATGAAGATGATGCTATATATGACAGCTTTTATAAAGAGGTTCCAATCCCAGGTAAAGGGCCAGAGGCTTAGGAGGTAATATATGTTAATAAATGGAGAAGAAGTGAGAATAGATTACAATAAAGGAAATATAGGGTTATTAATTTATGAACAAGCTTTTAATAGAAGTTTAACGGTAGATCTATATAATTTATACGATAACGGTACTATTAGGCCAGATTCATTAACATTATTGAGAATACTTTTTGTTATGACAGGTAGTAATAAAAAGACAACATTTGAAGGCTTTTTACTTCAATTAGGAGAAGACTTTGATGCATTGGAATATATAGATGAAATAACAAGTCAGGCAATTTATTCTTATTTACCCAGTACAAGGGCAAGAAAACCAGAAGAAACATTGCCCAAAAGCAACAAGTGAAAATAATCAGATATTAGAGTCCATCATCCTGGGAAAGGAGATGGGCTTTTCTATTGATGAAATGTCAATGTTTTCAATGACAGAGTTTTTAGAATTAGTTGATATTTATATTAAAAGAATGAGTCCCAATCAAAAGGAAGAAGAAATCATATATGAAGCAACTCAAGAGGATATAGATAAATTTTTAGGATAGAAAGGAGGTAAAGTTATTTGAGTAAAATAAGAGGGGTTACTATAGAATTTTCAGCAGATGCAAGTAAGCTTGAAACCTCCTTAAAAGGTATCAATAGTCAGACTAGAGATACCCAAAAACAATTAAGAGATGTTAATAAATTATTACGTTTTGAGCCTAAAAATGTTGAGATGCTGACACAAAAACAAAGTGTGCTAACCAAGAGGATATCTGAGAGTAATGATAAGTTAAAAACCTTGAAAGAATTACAAGCAGATATGGACGCTAAAGGTATTGATAAGAATTCTGAACAGTACCAAGCTTTAAGAAGAGAAATAGTAGATACGGAATCTTTATTAAAGACATTTAAGGGGCAGTTATCAGAAGTCGATAAGGCAATTTTTAACAATACTGATAAATTAAAACTACTTGGAGATGAATTAAATAAAGCAGGAGATCACCTTAAAAAAACAGGAGATAAGATGCAAGACATAGGTAAATCTATGTCTTTAAAATTAACAGCTCCTATAGTTGCTACAGGTGGAGCTGTAAGTAAATTAGGTATGGACTTTGAGTTTGCTATGAGTGAAGTTCAAGCTCTTACAGGAGCCACAGGTAGTGATTTTAAGAAACTTGAAGGGGCTGCCAGGGAAATGGGAGCAAAGACATCAAAGTCCTCTAAAGAAGCGGCAGAAGCCTTAAAATACATGGCATTAGCGGGATGGGATGTAGATACGTCAGTACAAGGGCTAGAACCCATTTTAAGATTATCAGAAGCTGCTAATATGGATTTGGCTAAGGCATCAGATTTAGTAACAGACTCAATGGCTGGATTAGGAATTGAAGTACAAGACTTAGAATCTTATTTAGATAAGGTAATAGTGGCTCAATCAGAATCAAATACATCAGCTGACCAATTGATGGAGGCATATGTTAGAGCGGCAGGAAACTTTAAAGACTTTAATGTTGCTACAGAAGAATCAGCAGCTATGCTTGGAGTTTTAGCCAATAGAGGTAAAAAGGGGAGTGAAGCAGGTACTGCTATGAACTCCATTATGACTAATCTAACAGGATCAACTAAAACATCAGCTAAAGCTTTAGAGCAATTAGGAGTGGAGGCTTATGACTCAGAAGGGAAATTTAGAGGAGTTGAAGCTGTATTATTTGATGTAATGAACGCCACTAAAGGTATGGATGAAGAACAGAAAAATACTTTACTAACAATGTTAGTAGGACGAAATCACTTATCAACATTTAAGTTATTACTTGAAGGTTTAGGAGATGAGTATGGGGAACTTAAAGACTCTATTGAAAACTCATCAGGAGCATTGTCTACACAAGCAAAAATAATGATGGATAATAATCATGGTAGTATGGAAGCTTTAAAGTCAGCTATGCAAGAATTGGGATTACAAATATACGATCAACTAAAGCCGGCTTTAGCAGAACTTATAGGTAAGGCACAAGAATTAGTTGATAAGTTTATAAACCTAGATGATAGTACTAAAGAGCTTATTATCAAGATAGCAGGAATTGTAGCAGCCGCAGGACCACTATTATTAGTTGGGGGTAAACTTGTTTCTGGAACAGGAACACTTTTAAAACTAGGAGGAAGTTTTTTCTCTAGTATAGCAGGCGGGATAAAAACACTTGGAGGATTAACTTCAACCTTAGGAGGTGTAGGTAGTGCTGGGGCAGCTGCTGGAGGAGCTAAGGGAATAGGAGCATTAGCTGCCGGATTTGGGAAGACATTAGCGGTGTCAGCACCTTGGATAGCCGCATTGGGAGCCGCTGGATATGGAGCTTATAAATTAGGTAAAACAGCCTTAGAGAGTTCTCTTGATGTGGAACTGTTTGGGGACGGAGTTTCATCAACGACTGAAAAAGTTTTAGGAGGATGGTTAGAACTAGAACAAGAAACGATTGCTTCACTAGATAGATTATCTATAAATCAAGTTGCTATCACTAAAGAGATGGCCACTGAGATGATAGAAAGCCACAATCAAATGAAAGAACAAATAGATGCTAGCTATGAAGAACAATATCAAAGTACAGAACAAATATTAAGGGACATGTATTCTAACAATAAGCAAATCACTGAGGGGGAATTGCAAGATATGATAACAATGTCACAACAAGCCCTTAGGGATCAACAGGATGATTTAGAAAATGCTAATGAGGCAATTAAATCTATCTATGAGAAAGCTAGTTTGGAAAAAAGAGCGTTAACTAAAGCGGAGACAGAAGAAATAAAGAAACATCAAAATACTATGAAAGAGCATGCTGTTACGGCTTTAACTGAAAGTGAAGCAGAGCAGAAAGTAATAATGCAAAGAATTAAAGACAGTTCGAGTGAGCTAAGTGCCCAAACGGCTGCTGAGGTTGTTAAACAATCAGCTGATCAAAGGGATAAGACAATTGAACAAGCAGAAGAAGAATATAATGAGCGTATAAGATTAGCTGAGCAGATAAGAGCCAGAGGTGGAGCAGAGGCAGAAAAGACAGCTAACAAGATAATTGAGGAAGCTAAAAAACAAAGAGATGGTTCTGTTCAGGAAGCTAAATCAATGCACAATGATGTGGTTACGGCTGCTCAAAAACAAGCGACCGAACATGTTGATAAAGTTAACTGGGAGACTGGAGAGGTACTAAACAAGTGGCAAGTATTTAAAAATAATACCTCAAGAACTTTTAATGAAATTACTGGAAATATGAAAAATGCTTGGAGTGATGGTTTAAATAATACTAAAACAGCATGGACAAATATTAAAGATGGTGTAAGTAAGAGTATATCTGATGCCCATACAAGTGTTTCTGAGAAGACTGGACAAATAAAAAACAAAATAAGTACTGCTTGGTCAGAAGCATTAACAACTACATCATCTAAGTGGGGAGATATTAAAACCTCTATTGTAGATAGTGTTAAGGGGGCCTGGACTGGAATGGGGGGATGGTTATCAAAGTTAAAAGGAGCTTTTGACTTTGAATGGAAATTACCACAGCCTAAATTACCTAAAATTTCCGTAGAGAAAAAAACAGGGGTCTTGGGAGTTCCCTATCCATCATTTAGTGTAAGTTGGAATAGACTAGGAGGAATTTTTAAACAACCTACAATATTACCAACTATGGCGGGCTTACAAGGAGTTGGTGAACCTTCAACTGGAGGAGAGGCTATTATGCCTTTAAATAAGCTGCCTGCATTGATGGCTGATGCTATGGATAAGAGTAAAGCTTTAAATCAACAACCAGTTATTCAGAATATATTTGTTGTAGATGGAAAACAGATCGCTCATGAAGTAGCTCCAACAGTTGATAAGGAATTACAAAGAAGGCAATTGAGAACGGCAAGACAAGGAGGTTATTAGTATGCTAGGCCAAAAATTTGTATTTGATAGACATGAGATATCTAGATATGGAATAGTAGAAAAAGCGTACTATCCTCCTTTTTCATCGGAATTATTGTTTGAGGACAGAGCAAAGAAACCACCCATTTATAAAGGTAGAAAATATACTAATAAACCTGTCACAATTAATTTTAGAATGATAGATAATACGTGGAATCCAAGAAAAATAGAAACTGAAGTAAGGAGGATAGTTAGTCTTTTATACTCAGAAGACCCTAAATTACTTCAATTAAATAACAGATATGCTTGGGCCATATTAGATGATATTGATTATGAGGTTTATGGAAATACAGCTTATATGAAAATTATTTTTATTATTATAGATGGTAGATGGATGTCGGGAGTTAAAAGGATAAATTTTGGGGAAGTTTTTTCATTAAAAGGTACGCTTCCGACCGATGAAATAATTATAAAGGTTAAAGGATCTACCGATTCTATTTTAGTAAAATATAAAGATAAAAAAATTGAAATTGATAATTATATTGAGAACAAAGAAGTAATTATTGATATGAAAAATAGGTTGGTAGTCCAGGATGGAAAATATGTTCCCGTAACTTTAGACAGTGATTATTTTGAACTTGATAATAATGAATTAATAACTATAGAAAGTAATTCTGATGGACATGTAGAGGTTAGAGAGGTTTATTTATGATTTGGGTTTATAACAGAAATGAAGAACAAATAGATTCTATAGATGTGGATGTAAGATTTATTGAACCTCTAAATAATATAAGGACATTAGAGTTTGAAAGTGATAGGAAATATGAAAAGTATTTTAGAATAGTATATAAAGATGAACATAGTAAATATTATGAGTTTATAATCACAGAAATAGACTATCATCGCTCAGATGTTATCCGGTACAACTATTTTTGTGAAGATTCTTTTATAG
>JASLIL010000018.1 GCA_030152145.1 Tissierellales bacterium | reverse complement strand
TTATACTACCAGGTCTTATTCTAGGAACAGATACTCCAAGTTCTGCCTCTGGGTATTTCTTCTGTAGATACTCTAGGTGGAGACCACAGATAAAGCTATCTTTTTCCCATTTTGATAGGCCTAGTAGTGGCCCTATGGTTAGACTTCTTATACCGGCACTTAAACCTCGTTCTGGTGCTTCCAATCTATATCTATAGTTCTTTTTAGGCCCACTTAGGTGAACTCTATCATAAATTTCTGGATCATAGGTCTCCTGATAAATAGATAGGCCATCCACTCCATGTTCCACCATTTTCTTATAGTCCTCGGTGGCAAGAGGATATATCTCTATGGATACTGAATCAAAATATTTTCTAACTATATTTATAGCATCTAATATATAGTCTACTGAACTATTTTTCTTATCCTCTCCAGTTAAAATAAGGATATTTTTAAGCTCTGTCTCTCTGATTTTCTTAGCTTCTCTCTCTATTTCTTCTGATGTCATTCTATGTCTCTTTATATCTGTATCTATATTATAGCTGCAGTACATACATCTATTTACACAGTAGTTGGCTATATACATAGGAGTAAATAAAACTATGGACTTGCCAAAATTCTTTAAATGAAGGGCTCTTGCCTTAAGGGCCATTTCCTCTAAATGATCTTTGGCCTTTGGAGATAGGAGTCTTAAAAAGTCCCACCTGTCTATAGTGTCTTTATTTAAAATTTTTACTATATCTTCATCTCCTACAGACTTTAGAAAACTATCATAGTCTAGATCTTCATATTCCTTGAGTAAATCATAAAAACTCATTATTTTTCACCTTCTCTTAGAAAACCCAGTAGAGGTGATGAGGCTGAAGCCAGTCTTTGACTAGTGCATAGTCTTGCCCTATAGGCCATTCTGCCTGATTCTACTGCCATTGAGAATGCTTTTGCCATGGCTACTGGATCATCAGCACTTGCTATGGCTGTATTTACTAGGACTGCAGCTGCTCCCATTTCCATTACCTGACATGCTTCTGATGGCCTACCAATACCTGCATCTACTATTATTGGTATGTCCAATTCCTCTATCATAATTCTAACTATTTCCTTGGTTTTAAAGCCTCTATTGCTGCCTATAGGTGAACCAAGAGGCATAACTGCAGCTGCTCCCGCATCTATCATTCTCTGGCCTGCTAAAAGATCTGGGTTCATATAAGGAAGGACTATAAAGCCTTCATCTGCTAATACCTTGGTAGCCTTTATAGTTTCCTCATTGTCTGGAAGTAGATATTTATTATCCCAAGATATTTCAATTTTTATCCAATTTCCACAGCCCATGGCTCTGGCTAGTCTTGCTATTCTTATGGCCTCATCTGCATTCCTTGCTCCTGAAGTGTTAGGTAAGATAATTCTGTCCTTAGGAATAAACTCCATAATATTGTCAATCTTATCCTCTGAATCCAAGTCTATCCTTCTTATAGCCATGGTAATTATTTCTGCTCCACTTTTTTCTATTACTTCTGGAAAAATTCTATTATCTCCAAACTTACCTGTACCTATTAGGAGTCTACTCTTTAAATTTACTCCAGCTATATTTAGTAAATCTTCACCCATTCTATACTTCCTCCTCATTCATTATTAGTCTTAATACCATGTTGGCCTGATGATTAGCTGCTATAATAACCCTTGGAGCCAAAAATAAATCATCCTCCTCATCAGCCTTGATTCCATCTCCAACAAGATAAAAATTTTTAGATATTTTTTTGGTCTTTATACTATTACTGGACTTAAATCCCCCTATACCTGAAGCAGCTATAATGGGCTTATCCCACCTTTTTCTAAACTCCTCTACCAACATAACTTTCTCTTCTGGGTCATCAAGGGCCTCTATCATAATGTCAACTTTTGAAAAAATCCTGTCTATGTTTTTAGAATCTACCCTTTCGCTATAGATATTTATCCTTAGATCCTCCACTATAGCCTCCATATTTTCCTTAAGGGCATCTACCTTTAAGGAACCTAGATCCTTCCTAAAATAATACTGTCTGTTTAAATTTGACTCTTCTACTAAATCAAAATCTGCTATGTGAAAATTTTTAAACCCAATCCTAGCCAAAGAAATTGCTAGATTAGAGCCTAGGCCACCAGCTCCTGCTATTCCAATAACTACCTCTTCAATTTTCATCTTAACCACCACCTACAAAGCTAACTATTTCCAGTCTATCTTCTTTCTTTAATATAAGGCCATAGTTTTCCTTAGCTATAATTTTCCCATCTAGCTCAACTACCAAATAATCCCTCTTAAGTTCTAAACGTTTTAGTAGCTCTTCAATGCTAAGACCAATAAGGTCATCTCTAGCTCTTCCATTAACTATCAATTTTTCACCCCCAATAAAAAAAGTTACATCCCTATAGAGATGTAACTTAAATTTAAATACAATAAAAAATCATACTTAAAGAACAATCCCTACGCTAGTATTATCTATATCAGGTTAAAGGATCAGGAATACACCTTTCTCAGCCCCCTTTTTCAAGGCTCTCCTTTGTTCACCATTATTCAATTTCCATAAATAGGATAACACTAGTTTCAAGATTTGTAAATGCCTATTTACTATATTATTTAAAACTATATATCTAGAAGCTTTTATTCTTTATATCTATACTTACCTTATTTTTTCACAAGCTATATAAATATATTATCTATCAAGTGAGTTTTTCCAGTGTTTACAGCCAGGGCTATTAAGGTTCTTCCAAGTTCTACCCTGCCTAACCTTTCAAGATTAGAACTATCTACAAACTCTATATAATCAATTTTATTAGATGGCCCTCTTTCTATAATGTCCTCCATTAACTTTCTAATACTGTTTATATCATAGTCTCCAGCTTCTATTTTTTCCCTAGCTTCCAAAAGGGATTTATAGATTAAACTAGCATCCTTCCTTTCCTCTTGAGATAGATAGATATTTCTAGAACTTCTGGCCAGACCATCCTCTTCCCTTTTTGTTTCACAAGCTATAATCTCTATAGGAAAATTCAGATCTTCCACCATTTTTCTAACCACTATTAATTGCTGGGCATCCTTCCTGCCAAAATATGCTCTATTTGGTTCTACAAGGTTAAAAAACTTTGTTAAAACAGTAGTAACCCCCTGAAAATGTCCTGGCCTAGTTCTACCACAAAGCCCTTCTGTAATACCTTCAGTTCTGACATAGGTTAAGTAATTTTCAGGATAAAACTCATCTTCTCTAGCTAGAAATACTAGGTCAACCCCTTCCTGCCTACATAGATCTAGATCTCTCTCATGGTCTCTAGGATATCTATCAAAGTCCTCAGCTGGACCAAATTGCTTGGGATTTACAAAAATACTTGTAACCAGCAGGTCATTTTCCTGGCCAGCTCTTTTCATAAGAGACAGGTGACCCTTGTGAAGGGAACCCATGGTTGGAACAAATCCTATGGTTTTTCCCTGGGACTTAAAGTTGACTATAGCTTCCCTTAAATCTGCTATTCTATCTAAGACAATCATTAGTCTTCCCCCTTAAAAGAACTTAGGACAGACTGATCAATTTTAAAGTTATGCTTATCCTCTGGAAAAGCTCCTGATTTAACCTCTAAAATATAGGACTTTATAGCCCTATCATATTCCTCATCCAAGGCTCCATATAGCTTTACAAACTTTGGTGTGAAATCCCTATATAGTCCCATCATATCGTTTACAACTAAAATCTGCCCATCACAGTAGCTGCCTGCCCCTATGCCTATAGTAGGGATGGATAGACTCTGGCTAACTATCTTTCCTATTTCTTCTGGAACACATTCTAAGACTAAGGCAAAAACTCCAGCTTCTTCCAAAGCTCTAGCATCATCTAATAACTTTTCCACAGCTTTCTTGGTCTTGGCCTGAACCTTAAATCCTCCCAGAAGATTTACAGATTGAGG
Source organism: Tissierellales bacterium (assembly GCA_030152145.1). Lineage (GTDB taxonomy): Bacteria > Bacillota > Clostridia > Tissierellales > JASKZW01 > JASLIL01. Next base: position 68,576 of record JASLIL010000018.1, on the reverse strand, counting down.
CGTTAAGCCTAGATGGCCCATAACAGGGATCTGAGCCCTTATTATGGCCCTTATTTCTTCTATAAAGTCCCTTCCGCCCTCTAGCTTAACTGCATCTGCCCCTCCTTCCTTTACCAATCTTCCAGCATTTTTAACTGTATCCTCCACTGATAGATGATAGGACATAAAAGGCATATCTGCCACGACTAAAGCCTGATTTACACCTCTTACAACTGCTTTTGTGTGATGTATCATATCATCCATTGTAACCTTTAGGGTATTCTCATATCCTAGGCAGACCATTCCCAGGGAGTCCCCTACCAAAATTCCATCTACCCCTCCTTGGTCCACTAACTTTGCTGTAGAGTAGTCATAGGCTGTTAACATGGTAAGTTTTTCTAAATTTTCCTTGGCCTTCTTAAAACTATTAACTGTTTTTTTCATCTGAACCACCTCTTAATATATTTTCTAGGTCCTCTAGGACCCCTTCTTCCAAGCTTCCTTTTTCCCTAGTTATGTCTAAAGCTACCAGGCCCAATTCCCTGTAAAGATTTCTGTAGTCTCCCATCTCTAAAATATGAGATTCTACTGTTTCTAGATCCCCTCTAGATATGGGCCCTGTTAAAGCTCCCTCTGGCCCTGAAAGCCTAATATTATCTAGACTTCCATAAATCAAGGGGGCCAGAGCCAGAAAAACAAAATCCCTATCCATGCCCAGCTCTAAAAATAGGTCCTGGCTTATCTTATAGAGAGCCACTAAATAATTAGACATGAAAACAGAGGCAGCGTGGTATTTTACCTTTTGACTGTCTTCTATTCTAAAATATTTTATTTTTGACCTGTCTAGAAAGTCCTGAATATTTTCTATTCCATCTCCTGATATAGAAAATATGACCTCTGATAGATCTTCTGCCTTCCTGGAATTAAAAGAATAAATTGGATGTAAACTATAAAAATTCCCTTTATAGCCACTAAAGAGCCTAAGAGACTTGGCTCCACTCATGTGGAATATATTCTTATGACAAAGGTCATAAGTCTTCATTCTATCCCAAACCTTATCTATAGCCTGGTCTGGACAGGTAATGAAAATATAGTTACATTTAGAAATGAGCTCATCAAAATTAAGAGGTGAGCTATTTGTAAGTTTTGCACCTAATTCACTTGAGGATTTACTTAAACTATAATAGCCTAGTACATTTAGGCCCTGCTGTTTTAAATAATGTCCGAAGGTACAGCCAACCTTTCCGGCACCTATAAATCCTATATTCACTTTTTTCCACTCCTAAAAAATAGTCTCACTCCTAAGATGTGAGCTAATTTGATTGTAGCACAAAAAAGCTTTTATTCAAAAGATCCAGGAACTAGTCCTGGATCTTATATAGGGCCTTTTTTAGTAGATTCATATCTTTAAAGGATATAGCCTCTATAAAATATACTTCCCTAGCCCTTCTTATTAAAAATTTATCCTCTTCTTTTCCAAATACATATACCTGGTCAAAGCCACTAACTTCTACTTCCTTATTAAATTTTCCATCTAATATCTTAATAGCTTCAGCAAAAGCCTCCTTCTCATGAAGCTTTAAAAGCTCGTTAAATTCATTTTCCTCAAGGCCTAAATCCCTTACTTTCTCAGAGTATTTCCCAGACCTATAGACCTCAATAAAAGTGTTTCTACTACGATGCAAATCCTGATTTGCCTCTTTCTTATAGGCTTCCACAAGTCTATGGCCAATCCTATCTCCTATTAGCTTTGAATACTCTAGCCTAACCCTAGCATCCTCAGTATCAAAACTGTAGTCATAGGACCTAGGAGCAAGAAAGCTTATATTTCCTAGGTAGGTCTCCTCCTGGTAAGGTCCATCTAAGAGCCTTAAAACCTCTCTTTCTCCTCTAAAACTTCCATCTAAAACCTTGCTAAGATTGAAAATTAAGGAGAATCCTATAAGGCCTGCAAGTAAAAGTGTAAGGAGTAAAATTCCCTTCTTCTTCCTTAAAGATATTTTCCTTGGCTTTACCTTAAACCTATAGATTCCACCTAGGGAAAAACCAATAAGGCCTGGTAGGGAAGCTATTAGTGGAATCCTATTATTTAGGAAAATTCCAAGATAGATAGTATAAACTAGGCTAAGAGCTAGTGATAAAAGTAGGGAGCTTAGGAAAAGTTTATTTAAATTAAAGCTGCCTCTTTGAAACTCAAGGTCATCTCCTAGTTCCAGCCTCTTCCTATTGGTTTTTAAAAACTTTTTAAGGGTAAATATCTCTGCTAAACCTGATACCACGCCTATTAACATAGGAACTATAATTATTTGAGAAAAACCTGACCTAATCCTATAGCTGGTATTTAAAAGAGCAGAAATATTTCCAGCACTTATAAGCATTAAAAGTGGCAGTGAGATATAAAGAGACTTAAGCTGCTTATTGCCTATTGACTCTAAAACTTCAAACTCTAGATCATCATCTGTATGTATGTCTAGGCCTAGTTCTGACCTTTCTCTATAGTATATTTGAAGATTAAAGCTACTGGTAATATAATTCCAGCCTGAAATTTTACAAAGCTCATCATATTCTTTTTTCTCGTCCTTGGCCATCCTATTGTAGCTAGTTTCTAGTTCGTTGGGAGCTATAGTAAAAACTAGATCTCTAGCTTCAACCTTCTCAAAAATAAAAAGATTCCCCATGACTATCCTCTTTAAAAGTAAGCCCTCCCTAGCCTTTCCCTCTAAATACTCCTCCACCTGACTTATATTATTTATGTTTAAATAATTTATTGAAAATCTATATTTCATCACCTTCACCTCCTAAAATTTTCCTAGCATCTTCAAGCAGATTCTCCAACCTATGGATTTCATCCTCTAAAAGCTTCCTGCCCTCAGAGCTTATTTTATAGGTCTTCTTCTTTTCCAACTCCCTTACCATTACTATGGTCCCATCCTCTTCAAACCTAGCTAAAAGGGCGTAAAGAGTTCCTGGGCCTACCTTTACCCGAGAGTCAGTTAAATCACTTATATACTGCATTATTTCATAACCATGCCTTTCCTCAACCAAACTTAAAAGAACATAGTACATAGGCTGGGTCAAGGCTTTTTTCTTAGACACTCTATCACCTCCCGATATATCGACTATCGATATGTTGTTTTTTCATTATATAGCGACTATCGATATAAGTCAAGGAATTTTACAATAAAAAAAGAGGAAGCCTAAGCCTCCCCCTTTAAAGCCCTTCTTTCTTCTAGTTTTCCTTCTATATTTCTCCTTGTCTTAACTACTGCCCTAGTTGCCAAGACTCCAGCAGCCAACCCAGCCACTAGGCCCAGCTGACTTCCAATATTAAAGCCCTTCTTCAAACCCTTCTTGCCACCAGTTAAGAATCCACCACTAGCTCCTAGAGCTGATCCTATAGCTGCGCTAGCCGCTACTTTAACAAAAGTTTTTCCCTTATCCATATTATCACCTCACTCTATATATACCCAAATAAAAAGTCAGATTATAACCTTTCCAAGAAAAAAGAGAGGCTTAGCCTCTCTAGTAGTTTTCTAGTTTTTTCATATATATGTTTCTTATAATAAAGAAGTATATAATTTGGAATATAAGGAAGGCAAAGCTTACTAGTAGGCCATTCCTTATTAGATTCATACGTAGTAGATTGGATAGAGATTTTAGGGCAAATAGGGAGTGGAGCACTCCTACTAAAAATGGTAGGAAGAACAGAATTCCTATTTGCTTGGTTATTATTTTTTTAATATCCCTAGGATCCATACCTATTTTTTCCAATATACTGTATTCTAACTTATCCTGCTCTATTTCATTAAAGAGTTTAAAGTAGATCATGCTCCCTGATGATATAAAGAATAGGAAGGCTATGAAAAATGCTATAAATAGTATGGTGGCAAATTGATTCTTTGTTTCCTTAAGAAGACTTTCCTTGGGATAAATATATACATCATCTAGACCCTTTTCTAAAAAATCTTCATATATATCCTTTCCTACCCTGTCGCTTCTTTTGTAAAGTGTAAACTTATATATTGTATAATTACTCTTATTTTCATCCTTTATATCCTTGTAGAGCCTTTCAAAATCCTTGTCATTTAGGACAAAAACTTCTGCATAGCCTGCACGTCCTATAGATATTTCCCCATTATAGATTTCTCTTTCCAGGCTCAAGTCAATTTTTTCATTGGCTGACTTTAGACTGGTACTGTCTACTGGATACTTGTATTCTATATCCCCAACAAGTTTATTAGGATCATACATGGCATCTATATGGATATATTGAGCCTGACCTTCCTTTAAATTAAAGGCTTCTTGACCCTTTCCTATTTTGGCCTTGTTGTATTCAGATTGAGCTATTATTCCAGGATTTTTTCCAACCCTATTATTTTCATCTGGATTCAGGTTTTCTACCATTCCTATCCTGATATTTTCCTTTAAAACTATATCTATATCTTCATCTTTCAGCTTTGCTTCAATCTCTTTTAAAAGCTTCTCATCCTCTAGGTGGGCATCTCTTCTTGAAACTCCCAGGTCTTCATAGCTATCAAAGCCTGTTACCCTTCCGATTTCTGTATAGAAGGATACTATGGTTTCTGTTGCTGTAAAGGCTACAGCTGAAAAAATAGCTGCCAAAAACATTACCTTTGCAGTGTCTTTTAGCTTGAATATTATCTGAGAATAACTTATTAAATTTATCTTATTATATATTACTTTTTTTGATCTTTTCAACTTATCTGCCATATAGATAGAGAACTGAGTGAATAAAAAATAGCTTGCTACTATTGTTACTGTAGTAACTGGTATCATAGCAAGAGGAACCATAACCCCATCTACAATCCAAGCTACTCCATAGGCTAACAGAAGAAGAACCAGTCCCAAAATAGCCTTTGATTTAGAAAATTTTGGTAGCTCCTTAGGGATTCTACTTGATTTCATCTGTTCAGCTATTTCTTTTCCTCTAAGACTAAATAGCATTATATAGCTTGAGACTTCAAATAAAATAAAAAATACTACAAATGTAAGCCCTAGGGCCTTTAAGGATATATTAAAGGCTAGATCTATGGCCAAAAGGTTTTCCATAATCATTAGAAAAAGTTTTGAGAAAACTATTCCCACTAAGCTTCCTGTTACTATTGAAAAAAGTGATAACATAGTATTTTCCTTGGCTATATACCTTCTAATCTGCTTCATAGTCATGCCATAAAGTGATAGTAGACCAAATTCCTTACCACGTGACTTTAAGAAGACACTGGTGGAATAGCCTACAAATAAAAATGAAAACATTACTATTATAATCTGTGACATAACCATACCAGATTTAGCTCCCATAGCTGCCACATAGTGTCCTCCTAGATCATTAAAATCTAGACTTGGATGGAAGATAAAGTTTGCAAATATAAAGAAGGCTGTAACTGCAAAGGAATTACTTAAGGCAAACATAGCATACCTATAGAAATTTCCCTTAAAGTTTTTATAGGCCAACTTAGAGACTTTCATTGTAGCCACCTCCAAGTAAGGATAGGGCATCTAGAATTTCATTGAAGAATACCTGCCTGCTATTATCTCCTCTTGTAATTTCTAAAAACTGCTCCCCATCCTTAATCATAATAATCCTGTGGCAGAAACTTGCTGCAAAGGCATCGTGGGTTACCATAACTATGGTTGCTCCCTCTTCAACATTTAGTTTTTCCATTGAGGTCATAAGATCAAAGGACGCCTTAGAGTCAAGATTACCTGTTGGCTCGTCTGCCATAACTATCTCTGGCTTACCTACTATTGCCCTAGCTGCTGCTGTCCTTTGCTGTTGACCTCCTGATATTTCATAGGTTCTCTTGTCTAATATCTCAGATATATTTAAAACCTTTGCTATAGCTTCTATTTTCTCATCTATAAGCTTGGCCTTTTCCCCCTCTAATACCAAGGGTAGGGATATATTCTCCCTAACTGTTAGAGTGTCCAATAGGTTAAAATCTTGAAATATAAAGCCCAGATTTCTCCTTCTAAATACAGCCAGATCATCTAGGCCCATCTTGTGGGGGTCCTTACCATCTATATATACATTTCCTGATGTTGGTGAATCTATGGTAGCTAAAATATTTAAAAGAGTAGACTTACCACTTCCACTGGGTCCCATTATCCCCACAAACTCACCTTTTTCTATATCTATATTTATATCATTCAAGGCCTTAACCTTTAAACTACCTGATCTACCACCGTAGATTTTTGATAAATTCTTAGTTTCCAAAACCGCCATAATATTCTCCTCCTATAATAAAAACTTCTAATAAAATACAATTTTCAGGGTATAGAATACAAAAATTCTTTTCTATACTCTTACCCTTCCTAAATTTCCCTAACTCATAATACAATTATAGGAGATTTCTATAATTCAAACCATTGATTTACCTTTCAAATCTAAGTCTAAAGCTTACATCTTTGTAAGATTAAAAAAGAGAGGTTACCCTCTCTATAAATTATATATATTTTTTTCTTCTGGAAAGACTATATTTACTTTGGTGTATAGGCCCTTTTCAGATTCTATACTTATACCATGACCTAAATTATCCAAGACTTCCTTAGTAAGATAGAGGCCCATACCAGTGGATTCTGAATAAAGCCTGCCATTTTCACCTGTAAAGAAGGGCTTGAATACATTGGCCAGGTCTCTGGAGTCTATGCCTACCCCATTGTCATAGAAAGATAGGATTGTCTTCTTGCCTTCTGATGATTGACTAACCAAGATTTCCCTCTTCCTACTGTCCTTTACCTTGGTGTACTTAATACTATTTTGTACTATCTGATTAATTATAAACTCCATCCACTTTCCATCGGTTTTGACTATAAGCTCATCCTCTATAGTAACTTTTGGGTATATGGAGTTAACTATAAAGCTATTCTTATTATTGTTTATAACCTTCCTGATAATTTGAAGAAGATCCACCTTTTCAACCCTGAAGTCCAGCTTAAAGTCCTGTAGTCTTAAGTTATAGAGGGCCATATCCAGGCCATTTTCCAGCCTAGCAACTTCCTCCCTTAGGCTCATTAAATCTCCCGAGCTTTTTATACCATTATCAATTAGTAAATTTATAACTGAAATAGGAGTTTTCATCTGATGAATCCAGATATTATTAAAATCCCTGTGTAACTTTTCCCTTCTTTCATAGTCCTTTATCTTTTCTTCTGCATTGGAATATATAGAATTTATACTTCTGCTATAGAGGTCGTCCTCATAGGAGTATTTCCTGTTTATATTAAAGAAATATTGGGGGTCTTTCGACTCCTCGGTCTTCTTTAATACCCTATAAAGTCTTCTTCTTGTAAGATATGTGATTCCTAAATACAAGACTAATAGCAGAAAGGATAAGATAAAAGCATAGGCTAGGGTGCTTTTCCTTATCCTGTAATTAGATCTAGAAACTTCTAGAGTCATAACCCCAACAACAAGAACTAGATTGAGAAAAAAAACTAATATTAAAGCCACTTTATCCCTTATATACTTAAAAAAATTCATATTTCACCTACCAAGTTCTATCCATTAAATAACCCTGACCTCTCTTAGTAACTATAGAATTATATATACCCAGTTCCTCCAGCCTCTTTCTAAGTCTGTTAATATTTACTGATAGGGTGTTGTCGTCTACAAAGTCCTTGTCATCCCAAATCTCCATTAATATTTCATCTCTAGTAACTATGGAACCTAAGTTTTTTGCCAATATATTTAAAATAGCAAACTCCTTCTTAGTCAACTCTAGTTTAAGGCCATCTTTTTCTACTATATTTTGAACTCTATGAAGAAAAAGCCCATCTATTTCCTTTATATCTAAATCTCGACTATCGCTGTACTCGCCATAGGTCCTTCTTAAAACTCCCTTAACCTTGGCTAAGAGAAGGTCAAAAGAAAAAGGCTTGGTTATGTAATCATCTCCACCATTTTCTATGGCTAAAACCTGATCCATATCTGAATCTCTGGCAGATAGGAAGACTATTGGGACATTGGATATTCTTCTTATTTCCCTGCACCAAAAAAATCCATCATACTTTGGGAGATTTATATCCATTAAAACCAAGTCTGGGTTAAAGTCTACAAACTGGCTTTTTATGTCAGAAAAATCCTCTACTACTTCCACTATATACTGATAATTTTCAAGCTTCTCCCTTGTTAAACTTGAAAGTTTCAAGTCATCCTCCACTAGAAATATTCTATACATATAATCACCTACCTTAAAAAAGTTTCCTCTGATTTGCTTAAAAAATCATCTATCCAGTAGGGATTTAGATAAGCCCTATCCTCTGGCATTTGATTTATAGGAAAGAAACCCAAGTCCAAGGTTTCACTATTGTTCTTATCTAACTTTCCCCCAACTATCTCCCCCTCTAAATACATGGTTACAAAGTGAGTAACCCTGCCATCAGGATAGGCCACCACCTGATATTCAGGCTCTGAATATACTCCAATTAACCTAACTATCTTTATATCAAGACCGGTTTCCTCCTTAATCTCCCTTATAGCTGCCATTTCTACAGTTTCACCAATTTCCATATGACCTGTAGGAAGGCACCAAATATTTGAATCACTTCTCTTGTGTAAAAGTATTTTACCCTTATGGGCTATAATAACAGCTACAGCTGGATGTATCTTATCTATCATGAAATCACTCCTAACTACTAATATAATATCACAGATACTTAAGTCCAAAGCTTAAGTATTCCTTAATTAAAAAAGGGCCTAGGCCCCTAAATAAATCCATGTTCATTTTTTCTCTTATAAGTTCTAGCTTCTTTCTCCCTGAGAACTTCAAAAAAGTTTCTACACTCTCTTTTAGTCATTACTTTTTTCCTATGACTCTTTACGGTCTTCCTAAAGTCCTTAAAATATATAACATTATTTTCATTAAATTTAAAGTCTGCTATATTGGGAAAAATCACAATAGGTAAATATGTATACCTTACAAATTCTCCATCCAAGTTAATAAGAGCTTCTATGGTCCTATCTAACTTGTTTAAGGGATTAGCAAATTTCACCTTTTCCTCATTCTTTAGCTCCAGCCAAAACCTACTGGATTCACTGCCATAGATCTCCCCTTCATAATTTTCAATATCTATGACAAATATTCCATACTCTGAAAGAATCAGGCAATCCACTGGTATTTTCTTCCCCCTATCTTCTAAGAAAACATCCCTTATAACCCAGTACTTCTTCCTACTAAACTTAAGCAATATTTTATTAAAGGTAGCCTTGTCCAAACTGTATTTTAAATCATATTTTCTGGAATTTAAAAAAACAAAGACTAGTATAGCAATAATAAAATATTTCCCCTCAATTAACATACCCCTTATCATATCTAATTTAGCCATGGTTACCTCCCATCTATCTATAGAATACCAGATTCTCAAGGAATCTTCCATATAGTAAATACCCTTAAAAGCTCAATTATTTTCAGGAATCTTGAAAACTTTTCCATCTTAAGGGTAAATATACTATATGTCTATATTTTATAAGTGTGTTTACACAAGGGGGATGACCATATGAAGGGTTTAGAAAATTTTGTAGACAGTATGTTTGCTGGATTTGAAGATGTCCAGTATGTAAGAGATTTAAAGGAGAAGATATTTAAATCACTTAAGGAAGATTACAATAAATATATGGAGGAAGGTGCTTCTTCTGACCAGGCCTTAGGAAGGGTAATAAGGGAATTTGGTAATCTTAACTATGTTGACTGGGGACTAACCCCCTATATAAAGGAAGCAGATCTTGAGAAAAGTAGAAATCAATCTAAAAAATACATTAAATTTTCTCTAGTAAGGACTATAGCTGTTGTCTTATTTATAGCCTCCATAGCCCTAAATGATCTATTAAGAAGTAATTATTCTATAGTTTTAGCCAATAGCCTATCTATCCTTATGATAGTTCTAGGTATAGGACTATTCATCTATAGTAAGTCTATAATCAAGTCTAAAAATCTAACCAACACAAGGCTAACAGATAATTTAGTTATTGCAATCTGGGTTCTAGCATCAGTCCTTTATGTATACAGAGGACTAACTAGAGGAAGCTGGCTGGTAGACTCAATCATATTCTTGCTAGCAGCAGGCCTAACTCCACTAATGGAGGCCTTTGCCAATCAGAAATCTTTAAATAGGAAATCTTAATTTTTAGATTTCCTATTTTCTATAAAACTAAAAAACAGGTCTTAGAGCTATTGCTCTTTGACCTGTTTTATTTATCACTTTATATAGACTTTCTTACCAATCTATCTTAACAATAGGTTTTATCAAGTCTTCTGGTTTTTCCTTCATAAGAATTAAGGCCTTCTCTATATTTTCAAAACCTTCAAACCTATGAGTTATAAGCTTACTTACATCTAACTTTTTAGTGGCTAAAAGTCTGGCTAGTTTTTCAGTCTTCATTCTACCACCTGGTGTTAGTCCTCCTCTTATGGTCTTGTGTCCCATACCTACTCCCCAGTCCACTCTTGGGATTCTTACATAGTCACCACCATCTAGATAGTTGACATTTCCTATAGCTCCTCCTGGCTTTAACATCTTAACTGCCTCTATAAAGGTATCTACGTTTCCTCCTGCTATAATTACTCTGTCTACTCCCTTTCCATTGGTTTTTTCTAAGATCTGATCTGATATTGATCCTTCCTTATAGCTGATAATATCTGTGGCTCCATAAAACTTAGCTATTTCCACGCTTTTCTCTCTGGTTCCTACGGCAAATACCTTGGCTGCTCCCCTTAAATTGGCACCAGCTACAGCCATAAGCCCTACTGGTCCTATTCCTATAACACAAACATTGTCTCCAAATTGAATATCTGCCAGCTCTACTCCATGAAAGCCTGTTGGTATCATATCACAAAGCATAACTGCATCAACAGGATCTACATTTTCTGGTAGATGGGCTAGATTGGCATCTGCTTCGTTTACATGGAAGAACTCTGCGAAAACTCCATCCTTAAAGTTGGAGAATTTCCAACCAGCCAGCATTCCCCCTGAATGCATGGCAAAGCCATCTTGAGCCTCTAGTGAACCCCAGTCTGGAGTTATAGCTGGAGCTATGACCTTGTCCCCTGGCTTAAAATCTTTTACTAGCTCTCCTACTTCCACAACTTGACCTACAACTTCATGACCTAAGATCATGTCATGCCTGTCCCCTATGGCTCCCTCCCATACTGTATGAACATCTGATGTACATGGTGCTACAACAAGTGGCCTACATATAGCATCTAATGGACCACATTTTGGCCTGTCTTTTTCTATCCAGCCAATTTTTCCTATACCTAACATCGCTAATCCCTTCATAAGTCCCCTCCTCAAATACAAAAAAACTACCTCTAGCTAGTAAAAGTAGTTTTTCAAATTAGTAGTATTCTTATTATCTATATTAATATCTTACCCAAACTTCTGGGATTAAACCTAGTTTAGACCTGTCCCTATTTTCCTATACCCTTCTCCCTGGCATAGTAAAAAAGATATTGCTGGGCATAGCCGCCTAGTTCTCCAAACTTTTCCTTGGCAAACTTAGATATTACACTGGGCTTTGTATCCTCCTTAAAGTAAAAATACTCCATAATTCTTTTTACCCAGACATCTACTGGGAAGGAGTCCTTCTTCTTCAGGGAGAAAAGGGTTATGCAATTGGAAACCTTAGGTCCTACTCCAGGAAGTTTCTTTAGCTCCTCTTCAGCCTGATCCTTGGTAAGATTAAATAAACTTTCCAGCTTTATGTCCCCCTCTGCTATCATTTTAGAGCTATTTACTATATACTTGCCCCTAAATCCTACCTTGCAGTTTTCCTTAAGATAGTCTCCACTAGTGGCTGCTAGACTTTCAGGCTCTGGGAAAGAGTAGTAGTCCCTTCCCTTGTAGCTTCCTATATATTGTCCAAATTCTTCTGATATTAGGCTTATTGAATTTTTAATCCTAGGTATCTGATTGTTGGCTGATATTATAAATGAAATACTTGTTTCATAGGGATCCTGATTTATTAGTCTTATACCCTGGCCAAAATCTATGGCCTCCTTTAATATAGGGTCCTTTGATAGGGTCTTTTTAATTTGACCATAGTCGGTGGCTAGATCAAAGTAGTCATACCAAATGTTTTCAAAATCCTCTAGATTAGTATTGTTTAAAATTATATCTTCAGCCTGTCTTTCTATATTTAAAATTTTCCCCTTGTGAACTATTGTATAGCTGCCATCCTCTTCCCTTAACCAGCGAAAGGCCTGGCCACATTCAAATATATGCTTAGGTTCAAAGTCCTTCATGTCTCTTAAAATTAGTCTTCCCTCTTCTTCTTCAATCTTGTAGTCCATATAATCTCCTCCTTTATATATTATATACAAATAGTCAGGCTTTTAAACTTTAAATATTATTCCTTGACTCTCTTTAGAGAAGCTAATATAATTAACCATGTTAACTAGTTTTATATGGAGGTGGATTATGGAAAACAATTGGATGGAAATGGCTCAAAATATCCAGTCTCTGATGAGCTTTTCTAGAACTATACTTTATCAGGAAGCTGACTACAGCCTTACTAGAAATGAAATGGAGATTTTAACAGAGGTTTATCTTAGGCCTGAAAATAGAACCCCCATTTCCATAAGTAATTTTACTGGTATAAAAAAAGAATCTTTGAGTAGGTCCCTAAAAAACCTTGATGCTAGAGGATTGATAGATAAAAAAAAGAATCCTGAGGATGAGAGAAGCTATGTGGTTTTTCTAAATTCCAAGGGTAGGGAGGAGCTGGAAAAAAACTACAAGATACTACTTATGCCCTACTACCAACTGGCTGAAAAAATGGAGGATTTCCATAGGCTAATAGAGCTTAGTAAGAGGGCTAATGATATTTTAGAATCATATTATAAGGGGGAGGATTAGATGACAAAAGATGATAGACTTTCAACAGCACCTTTAAATAAACTTATGATCACCATGGCCATGCCTGCTGTCTTGGCCCAGATAATAAATGTGCTTTATAACATAGTGGATAGAATTTTCATAGGCCATATAGAGGGCTACGGAGAACTAGCTCTTACTGGAGTAGGAGTGGCTCTGCCAATAATAATGATCATATCTGCTTTTTCTGCCTTTGCTGGCATGGGTGGAGCACCTCTGGCTTCTATTGAACTTGGTAGGAAAAATAGGAATGAGGCTGAAAAAATCCTTGGGAATTCCCTATCCCTATTATTGATTTTTTCTGCCTGCCTTACTCTTGTTTTTTCTATATTTAAGGAGCCCATGCTTTATGCCTTTGGAGCCAGTGATAATACTATAGCTTTTGCCATAGACTATATTTCCATATATATCCTAGGTACTATATTTGTTCTTTTATCCCTAGGTTTAAATACCTATATATCAGCCCAAGGTAACCCTAGAGTGGCTATGTTGTCTGTTATTATAGGGGCTATTAGCAATATAATTCTAGACCCTATTTTTATTTTCGGCCTTAATATGGGAGTTAAGGGAGCAGCTTTAGCTACTATTATTTCCCAGGCCCTCAGTGCCCTTTGGGTTTTAAGCTTTCTTAGATCTGATAGGTCTATTATAAGGATAAGTTTTGATAGGCTTAGACTGGATAGGGATATTATAGCTAAAATTGCAGCTCTTGGCATATCACCTTTTATAATGCAATCTACTGAAAGTCTGGTTATGATTATACTTAACAAGGGGCTTTTAAAGTATGGCGGTGATCTATATGTAGGTACCATGTCTATTATATCTAGTGTAGTTGTTTTGATAATGGCTCCTATTCAGGGTATAACCCAGGGTGTTCAGCCTATAATCAGCTATAATTACGGGGCAAAAAACTATGAAAGAGTTAGGGATAGCTTTATGAGAATGCTTGGAGTTTCTTTTTTAATATCTCTTATTATGGGAGGTCTGGCAGTCTTTAAACCCTACCTATATGCCAATATATTTAGTGATAGTCAGGCTCTAACAGACTTAACTATAAAGTATATGCCCATATATTTTATAGGTCTTATGTTTTTTGGTATACAGCTGGCCTGCCAGTCTACTTTTTTAGCACTAGGCCAGGCCAGGGTTTCCCTAAGCATAGCTCTTTTGAGAAAGATATTTCTCTTAATTCCTCTGGCCCTTATTTTGCCAAGGTTTTTTGGAGTTGTGGGAATCTATATAGCAGAGCCTATTGCTGATATACTGTCTGTTAGCTTTACTAGCCTAATGCTTGTTAGAACCTTTAAGAAGCTAAAGCTTAATAAATCTGCCCTTTAAGTTCTACAATATATAAGAGCCAATAAAACCAAAGTGGTTTTACTGGCTCTTTTTTTCCATAAATTTTTCAAGAAGCTCTAGGGACAGGACAATAATACTAAAGACTATTAGGCTAGTCCCATATATTTCCCTGGACTTAAATACATATAAGAAGACCAGGCTAAAAAGTCCTAAAATAGAAGCTAGCTTTAAGAGTCTGTAACCTTTAGAACCAAAGCTTCCTTTTCTATCTGGCCTATTATCACCATAGCTCCCCTTCCTATTTAGAAGATTCACACTGGCTGCAAGTAAAACAAATACAGCTAGAACCAAACTATTGCTTTTCTTGTATAATATGAAATCCACTAAAAATATTGCTGATATTATTAATTCTACTAGCCCCCATAAAATTTCTACCCTTCCATCCTTTCTCAAATTACCACTCCTAGTTTAAATTTTTTAATTTAAGTCCATTAGAAGAATTTTAGTTTTATTAAGTCAATTTATCCATGGAAAATTTCTTATTTAGAAAAAAGTCCTGCCTCTTATCCAGGTTTTCTATATCCTCGAAGCCTAGGCTATATATTCTGGGATTAGTCTCTGACCTTAGGGTCAATAGCTTTCTACCTGTGTCATAGGCACATATATATCTTGTATAAGTTCTGTAATTATACTTCTTATTTTTTACGAAACCATTGGGCATGGCCATGGCTGACATTATATTATAGGCATGTGAAAGAGCTTCCTGACTGCTTTCAGATTCTTGATTGGTATTTAAAATATAAAAGGCCTTTAAAAACCTAGAGCTTGGATCATAGCCTCCTGGTAAATCCTTGGCTGAGTTAAAACTGTCTAGATCATCTATATTAAAGGTCTTTTTAAGTTTTCTTATATGTGAGGGAAAAGCTGGGGAGTTAGTCATAACTCCATAGGGATTTTCATAAGCTATAAGCTGACCCTTTCTAGGCTCTACAACTACTGACCTTTTAGTTTGATCTACAAACATAAAGTGAAAGTCTGGAGATATTACAGCCTCTCCTCTTGAGTTCTTGCTGGCCAAGTTTATGTTTTCTAGATCTTCCACTAGTTCTTCTACTGACTTGTAGTTCATAAGGGCGTAGTTCATATAGTTAAGGCTTGATATATTTTTCTTCCCTTCTAGAACTTCCCTAGAATATAGGTTGAAGGCTGAAAATACATTGGTTACTCCTGCCAAGCCATGTTCATTTATTCCGTCCTTTAAGGGTTTACGGTTTTCAAAAGATAGACCCATAACCCTGTACTTTCCATATAGGGCCTGGCCTAAAAGATCCTCTCCATATTCATAGCCTCTTGGTAGATATATGGGGTTGTAGTACAAGGGAACTTCGTAATCCATAGTTCTCCCTATAACAGAGGCCTGATTATAATCTACTTTTATTGTTGTGCACATCTTCTTCCCCCTTTATTAATCCAACTATTTAAGTGAAGATATCCATATGAGTATCTTCACTTAAATACTAGTATAAGAGCTATAACTTTGCAATAAAAGTTTATTTTTTACCAAGTCTAGTCAAAGTCAATAGCTTTTAAAATCCTATTTTCAAAATCCTTTACCATAAAAGAACCCTCATCTAATAGTCCATAGCTTGGTGGATTGTCGGCTTTTGGAAGACTTATGCTGCCTGGATTTAAGTAGTAAACTCCTGCTTCTTCATCTGCCCTTAAAATATGAGTATGGCCATATAGGAAGACTGATCCAGCCTCTAGGCCGGGAAGATTTTCCTTTCTATATAGGTGGCCATGACTTATAAATATTCGTCTAGAGCCAAGTATTAGATTGTTGTAGTCTGCCATTAAGGGGAAGTTTAATACCATTTGGTCTACCTCTGAATCACAGTTTCCCCTAACTCCTATGATTTTCTCACTGTAGGCATTTAAAAGTTCTATGACTCCCTTAGGGTCATGTCCATAAGGCAGAGGATTCCTTGCCCCATGGTAGAGAATATCTCCTAGAATAACTATATAGTCTGCCTCTTCTTCCCTAAACTTCTCAAGTGCCAGTCTTGTAAAATGCCTTGATCCATGGATGTCTGATATAATAAATAATTTCATAGTTTCCTCCCTTATATTTTTTTAAACCCATTATATCATAAATTTTTTCTATAAAAAAAGCAGGCCTAGGGCCTGCTTATGGTCTTAAAGCTAGTAATTAATACCAACCTCTAAATTTCATAACATCAGCAACTTTTTTAACTGAGATCATATATGCTGCTTCTCTAACAGTTACATTGTGCTCGTCTTTGAACTTCCAGATATCGTTAAATGCTTTAACCATTTCAGTTTCTTGTTTTTCTTCTACTTCTGCTTCTGACCAGTAGTATCCGTATAGGTTCTGCACCCACTCAAAGTATGATACAGTTACTCCACCAGCATTTGTTAAAATATCTGGAGTTACAGTAATTCCTCTATCTTTAAATACTTGGTCTGCTTCTGCAGTTAATGGTCCGTTTGCTGCTTCACAAACTAATTTAGCATTAACAACCCTAGCTACATCACCAGTAACAGCGTTTTCTAGAGCTGCTGGGATTAGAATATCAACATCTAATTTCCAGAAGTCATCTAGTGATATCATTTCTGCTTTTGGATAGTTAACTAGGTTTTTGTTTTCATCCATGTAAGCTTTCATATCATCAAAATCTAATCCATTTTCATTGTAGATAGCGTAAGTTCCAACTTCTGGAGCCCACTCTCCTATAGCTACAATTGTAGCACCTTGTCTTTGAACGTTTTTAACAGTATAACTACCAACGTTACCGAAACCTTGAATAGCAACTTTTGACTTAGTAATATCCATTCCTAATTCTCTTGCTGCTTCTCTAGTTATAACTGAAACTCCGAATCCTGTAGCTTCGTTTCTTCCTTCTGATCCACCCCAAGCAACTGGTTTACCAGTAATAACGCCTAGAGCATCTTGACCATTAAGTTTTGAATACTCGTCTACCATCCAAGCCATTATTTGTCCATTGCTTCCTACGTCTGGAGCTGGTATATCAACTTTTTCTCCAATATATTTGTGAATTCCTTGAACATATCCTCTAGCTAATCTTTCTAATTCAGCCTGTGATAGTTCCATAGGGTTAACTATGATTCCACCTTTACCTCCACCGTAAGGTACTCCCATTACTCCACACTTGAAAGTCATCCACACTGAAAGTGCTTTAACTTCGTCCATATTTACGCCAGGGTGTAATCTTACTCCACCTTTACCAGGTCCTATAGCATTGTTATGTACTGCTCTATAGCCCTTAAACACCTTTGTAGTTCCATCATCCATTTTAACAGGAATTGAAACTTCTATAGTCCTTTGTGGTTCTTTTAACAGCTCGTATACAGCTGGATCTAAGTTTAAAGCGTCACATGCAGCTTTAACTTGTTTCTGCGCATTTACCAATGGATTTAAATTATCTTTTGACATTGAAAACGACCTCCTTAAATTTGTATATACTGAAAAGGTTTCCTTTAGCTTTAAAAAAACATGATGACTAGTAATCACCATGTATTTATTTTATCACTATTAAGATTTAACTTCAAGATGGCAAGTACATTTAGGATACAATAAAAATATCTCAGCCCAACTAAAGTTGAACTGAGATAAAATTTACTACTAATCTTCCAGATCCTTATCATGAAGCTCCTGACACACTTCTCTATTGTGCAAGAAATATGATAGGGTAAATAAAGATTCATTTAAGTGAACATTTTCTACTACCAAGCCTTGTGAAACCTTCAAGTCTGCTGGAGCAAAGTTCCAGATTCCCTTTATCCCAGAACGATCATATACTTCTGCTATGCCTTGAGCACTTTCCTTTGGAGTAGTTATTATTCCGATTTCTACATTATTTTCCTTAATATAGTCCTCAAGAGTGTCTATGTCTCTAATTTCCACATCTCTAATCTTTAAACCAATAAGTTTTGGATTTTTATCAAATAAGGACACTACATCAAATCCAGCTTCCCTAAATCCGCTGTAATTTGCTATAGCTTGACCTAGGTTACCAGCTCCCGCTATAACTGTTTTATAGTGTCTATCTAATCCTAGGATCTTTCCTAGGTTCTCGTGCAATTGTTCAACATTATATCCGTAGCCTTGTTGTCCAAATCCCCCAAAATTATTTAAATCCTGTCTTATTTGAGATGCTGTAAAGCCTGTTAATTTACTTAGCTCTTTAGATGAAATTCTGTTTACTCCCTTTTTAAGCAAATCTCCAAGGTATCTATAGTATTTAGGCAATCTTCTAATAACCGTCTCCGATACTTTATCGCATTGTATCATTCTCTTTTCATTCCTTTCATCTCAATCTAACTTGTTTTTTGCATTTAATTATAACACTTTGATTTTTGTGAGTCAATCTTTTTATACCATTGAGTCTATTATATACTATTGACATATAAATTACAATGAAAGTAGCCATAGGCACAATTAAGTTTTTCCAATCCTCTCCAATATAAAAGAGGCTCCTTAGTCCTTGCTAAAGAGCCTCCTTCTTATTTAACTTCTAAATTATAGTAAACATATGGTGAAGATGCATATACCTTAATATAGTATCTGCCTTTTTGGTAGTTAGCCTTTGATTTAAGGCTAGTTCCATCTATAACTGTTGGATATTGATAGTAGTTATTTATATCATTTTCTTTGTGCACTGTAAAAGTTGCATTATTACCTGATAAATGGTTTAAAGAGATTTCATACTCTCCATCCCTATCTACTTGGAAGTAAAAATATGATGGTGTCCCACTATTAATATTTAATCCAACTTCTGCCAGCTTATTCTTACCTATTGGTATATAGTCTGCCTTTTCCTTGGAAGTGTTTTCCCTGCTTTCATAAAGCTCATAAGGCTTTTCTGGATTAGTAGGCTCCTCTGGATCTACAGGATCCACAGGGTCTACTGGGTCTACTGAACTAGGTTTTCCTAGATTAATCTTAGCTTCTACTTCTTCTCCATTAACATTGGCTCTTAGATAATAGATTCCCTCCTCAAGGTCTCTAGGAAGTTTAAACTTAAGTTCAAATCTACCCTCATCATCAGTATTTACCTGATCAACCTTATATATTTCGTTACCTGACTTATCTTCTACGGTATAGCTTACAATACCTTCTTTATTTCCTAGAGTATGACCTCTAGCTATTATATAGCCGTCATTCTTCTCTGTATTATCATCTACCATGAAAACCATGCCTTCTGGAACTTCTGGCTGATCTGGTTGACCTGGTTCAAATCTTTTTTCTATTTTTATAGTTTGTTCTACCCTATCCTTAATTCCCAATTCATCAGTTACCTCTAGGGAAACCTTATATTCTCCTGGTTTTTCAAACATTATATCTACATACTCATCCTTATACTCTTTTCCATCAATAGTCCACTTGTAATCTACTATGTCCCCATTTTCCGTAGTAGATTTATAGGCCATAAATCTTGTATATTCCATAGTAACAAAGTTACCCATTATATCTATTTCTGCCTTAGCCTTACCTATATCTTCTGGATTTAAAACAAACTCATCTCCAGACTTAATACCATGGAAGACTACATCGTATACAAAATTATTGTTGCTGTCTGTTCTGTAGTTTTTAAAATAAGCTGTAAAGGTATCATAGCCTGACCACTCTAAATCACTAAGATCTAGCAGCATCTTATCAACTATAGCACTCATTTTCAAACTATCATTTAACTCACCTTGATACCAAGTTCCTCCATTGTAACTTCCTTCTATCTTCATAGTATCAAAGTATTGGGATTTCTCTATATCCATCTTAAGATCCTTCAAGCCAGTTGTAGCTTCTATTTCCCTTAGTATTTCATTTGGATCTTTTTCAATATGTTGATCAAGATAAACATCATCTACTAAAGGAGTTCCTGTATCTTTATAGTTACTAGCCAAAGTCTCCATAGTATTTCTATATTCCCTGTCTATATTAGGGTCATTCTTTAGACTATTTACATAGTTATCAAAACCTCTTATATCATTGTTTCTTATATAATTTGTTAGTTTATGATAAACTCCTGGATTCACTTGGTTAGCATAGGTTTGGAATACATAAGCGTAATTGTAGAATGAGAATCCACTACCATAAGTTGATTCAAGAACCTGTCTTAAACTATACCTATTATTAGGACTAACATTCACAAAGTTTCCAACCATAGCTTTTCTTGGTTTTACGCCTTCTGTTCTAGTAGAACCTGCAAAATACTCTGCTCCACCTTCTTCATACCAAGTTAATCTTTCATTTTGGTAAAAATCTGAATATCCCCACATACCTGGTGCTACATATCTAGCTTGTAGATAGTGTGTAAATTCATGACGGAAAAGTTCCTCTAGTGTATAGATACTATCCTGTCTAGTTCTTTCATAAGTGTAGAAAGTTCCATCTGGCTCTATATACATACCACCATTTTCAGTATCAAGTCCATTTAAGATGCTGTTCATTCTATACTCATCTGGACTGTTGTATATAATCATAGTTAAGATATCATCTGGATTTCCTTCCTCTAGAGGCTGGTCATCCCCTATGGATCTAAAGAATTGTGCCTCAACCTCCTTAGCTGCCCAATAAAGTCTTAGAATCTTATCTTCTCTTACCTTGTCTCCAGCCCTAATTATAAAAGTACCATCATCAAAGGTATAGGTTTTTCCATAATAAAGGTCTTCTGCTTCTTCTTTTAACTTCTTGAAATCTACTGGTCTACCATTAGAATCTAATCCACCATAGTTATCATCAAGACCAGATGCTGCTCTTAAGTGTTGCTCTGATAACCTTTCATAGGTATTTAAAGCCTCAGTTAAGGCTTTTTGGCCAATAGTTTGATCACTATGATATTTTCCCAGACTAGCTATAGTATAAAGTCCATTGTTTATCATCCAGTCTGTTCCATTTTCTGTTATATAAGGAATTGTAGCTATTTTAGCCACTTCCTCTATAAAGCCATCTATTTTTCCAAACCAAGGTGAGTCCTCTGGATTGTTGTTCATCTCATACTTGCTATAGTTATTAAGGTCATATTCAACCCCTCTAACTATATTGAACATAGCATCTCCCTTGGATTTTTCCTTAGAATATTTATCTATATTCTCATTAAAGTCAACTAAAATCTTCTCAAAATTATTAACAACTTCTACATTTGAAGAACAGTTATTAACGATCATAGCCGCTGAGTTTACTACTTCATCTTGTGTCTTTGTACCTAAGCTAAAATTGGGGTTACTTTGAATTGAAAGGATTGCTGGTATACATTTGTCCTTATATTCTCTCTTAGTTAAGTGAGATAAGTTAGAATTATAAAAACCTAAATAGTAACCAGAGCGAAGAAATTCTACAATAGTTGGTATACCTCTATCATCTTCACTGGTGTACTCTCTGCCCTTTACTACCAGTGCATCTCTTAGAGCATCCATCTTATGTTCATCGCTGTATATTCTGTATGCTGCATCAGAATATGTAAATAAGCCACTTATATCCTGAAAATCTACTTTTGAAAGGGTGTCTATTAAATCTCGATTGCTTAACCTACTTAACTCATCCATAGAATACGTTCTCTGACTATCAGCAAAAGTTAGATCAAAGCCAGCAGAACCAAAGATTATTACCACTGCTAAAAACAAACTTAAAAATCTTGTAAACTTCTTTGACATAATATTCCTCCTTTGTGAGTCCCACTATTAATTAAACTTCAACTTAAATACATTACCACTCCCTTCCATAATTTTACTATTACTGGTAATTGTATATTAGCCAGAATTTTCTGTCAATACCGAATGTATAAAAACATATGTTAAAAATTATAAAAATACAGCTAGGATACTATAGTTTTCAAGCCTCCTAGCTGATAAAAATATTTTTTATTTACTTTCTTTTATTCCACGGAAAACTAAATTATATTCATACAACTTATTATTATTCACCCTATGAGTTTTACAATAGGCTGTATAGGTACTATAGCCAGACCAACTTAAATTACTAAGATCCTTCAATACTCTATCCAGAATTTCAGTCATTTCCTGCCTATCTAAAAGCTCACCCTTTGAAGTTGACTTTGACCTATATCTTCCCTCTAGTCTAATAAAGTCAAAATACTCTGACCTATCTATATGACATTCTATTCCATCCAATTCTATAAGAGACTGAAGATCCCCTATAATCTCCTCTTCTTTTCTAGGGCTATGGAAATCCAGGTAGTCATCACTAACAAGAGGGACTGTAAGCCTATCATAGCTGCTGATTATCTTCTCCATATGCTCCATATACTCCCTATTCATCTCTTGGTTTTCCTTTAGTATAGAAACATAGGCATCCAGAGCTTCCACATCATTGGCCATTATAAAATCACTTATCTTTTTATATACTTCTGGTCTTAATCTATTTAAATAATTCATACACATATAGCTGTAGTTGTAAAAGTCAAAGCCACTGCTATAGCTTGAGGAAAGAGCCATAGGAAAGTCATATCTATCTCCTGGCCTACTGTCCTTTAGGGCCTTTACCAGTGATTTCCTATCCCTTACTCCCTGGCATCTGGTAGAGCCTGCAAAATACTCTGCCCCTCCCTCTTCATACCAGGTCATTCTTTCATCCTCATAGATCTCCATTTCTCCCCACATACCTGGAACTACATATCTGCCCTGAAGATAATGGACAAATTCATGCCTGAAAAGCTCCTCTAGGGTATACCTGCTATCATCCTTAGTTCTTTCAAAGGTATAGAAGGTTCCAATACCCTCTATATACATACCACCATTATTGGTTGGCAGATCATTTAAATGGTTATTCATGCTATATTCCCTAGGATTATTGTAGATTATAACTGTCAGTCTATCATCAGGATTTCCTTCCTCTATAGGCCTATCCCTGGAGATGCTTCTAAAAAATTGTGCTTCAACCTCCTTGGCTGCCCAATACAATCTTAAAATTTTCTCCTCTGCAACTCTGTCTCCAGCCCTTATAATAAAACTTCCACTGTCAAAGTCGTATTTTTTAGGATAGTATCTCTCTTCCGCTCTTTTTTTAATCTCCTCAAAATCATAGCTTCTGCCCTTCTTATCTTTTCCTCCATAGTTCTCAACAATTATGGCCAAAGAGTTTAAATAAGGTTCAGAAAGTTCTTCATATCGATCTAGAATTTGGGTTAAAACATCTAGATTTTTGTCTTGACTATGATATTTTCCTATATTCCCGTAGGCTACTATAGCTTTATTTAAAATCAAAAATCGGTTTTTCTCCCTAGAATAAGGAAGGTCTGTAAAAGTCTCTAACTGATCTATAAAACCATCTATCCTACCCTTAAAAACAGAATCATCTTCTGAATAGCTAGGAAGACCATTTTCAAAGGCTGATAATAAGGCCACTATAACTTCTAGGGTCCCCTCTTCCACTTCTTCCCTCTCAACTTCCCCTCTAGATTCCTCAACTAATCTTGCCATAGAATTTATAAGACTTGGACTGGCTCCTATCTTCTCTACTAGCTTAGACAATTCCTCCACTTCTTCTGGTCCATTCTTTAGACTAAAGGCTGGATTGGATAGCAGTTTTTCCAAGACCAATACTAAGGGGTCCTTAGCTTCTCTTTCAGCTAGATAGGCTAGCTTGGGAGAGGCATAGTGAATTGTAAATCCTGATCTTAAAAGCTTGATTAGTTTTAAGATTGTAGCCTTCCTAGCTGGATATCCATCTACTAGCCTATCCATAGATTGGACTAATTTTTCCAGGCTCTTAGGATTTCCAAAAAATTCTATTGCTGCTTCTGAAGGTGAATACAAACCTTCTATTTCATCTCTTTTTTCTAATTCATCAACTATATCTTCCAAAGGAATTCTATTTAACTTTTCCATAACAACACCTTCCCCTATAATCATATTCTATTGATTGAATATTTCTTTTATTAGTAATTTTGAAATTATTATTCCCCTATATTATATCAGTTAAGTAAGTTTATGGCGTATTTTATAGGAAGATTTTTCTAGGACCTCTTAAAGTCCTTTTAAGAAAGTTTATTCTCTGATAAAATAGAACTATATCAAGGTTAGGAGGTAGTATATGATAGTCCTCTCAAGTAGCAATCTGTCTAAGGCATATATTGTAGATTATATTTTAAAAGATATAAGTTTTACTGTAGAAAGTGGAGATAAAATCGGGGTTATAGGAAATAATGGCTCTGGAAAAACTACTCTTTTAGATATAATATCTGGACAAGAGCCTAAAACAGATGGAGAATTATATTTAAGAAAAGATTTTAAAATCGGATATTTAGAGCAACATACCAATATAGAGAGTGAAAAAACCATCTATGATGAATGCATGGAGGCTTTTGAAGATCTTTTAAAAATGGAAAAAGAACTAAGGGAACTAGAACTTAAGATCTCTAGCTTTAAGGAGGAAGATAGTCCTGAGCTAGAAGATATAATGAATAGATACTCTAGGGTAACAGAAGAGTTTAACAATAGAAATGGATATGCTATAGATTCAGAAATAAAGGGAACTCTAAAGGGCCTAGGCTTTAAGGAGGAGGACCTTTCAAAGGAAGTTAATATCCTAAGTGGTGGACAGAAGTCCCGTCTATCCCTTGCCAAACTTCTTTTACAAAAGCCTGATATTCTTTTACTGGATGAGCCTACCAACCACTTAGACATAGAGGCCATAAACTGGTTGGAGTTATTTTTAAATGACTACAAGGGTGCCTGTCTTATTATATCTCATGACAGATACTTTCTTGACAATGTAGTAAATAGAATTTTCTTGATTGAAAACTCTAATCTTAAGATCTATAACACAGATTATAGCAGGTATATGAGGCAGAGAAAAAAGGACCTAGAGGTCCTAAAAAAACAGTTTTCTGACCAGCAGAAGGAGATTGAAAGACAAAAGGAAATCATAGAAAGATTCTCTAATTATGGAGGCAGTAGGTATATAAAGCAGGCTCAGGCTAGGCAGAAACTTCTGGATAAGATTGATCGTATTGAGGAGCCTACAGAAGCCAAGAAAACCCAACTTAAATTTACGCCTAAGGTAAAATCTGGTAGAGATGTTCTAGCCATAGAAGATGTTTCAAGAGTTTTTGAGGATGGCCCTCTTTTTGAAAATGCTAGCTTTAATATCTACAGAGGTGAAAAAGTAGGTTTGATTGGTGGAAACGGAGTAGGAAAAACCAGTCTCTTTAAAATGATTCTAGGTCAGATACCAAATTCTAGTGGAGAAATTCACCTGGGCCATAAGGTTAATATAGGGTATTTTGATCAGGAGCAGACCAATCTAGATGTAGAGAAAACTGTTCTTGATGAGATCTGGGATGACAACCCACACTTTACCCACTATCAGCTGAGAAGTGTTTTATCTAAATTTCTCTTTGTAGGTGATGATATATTTAAGGAAATCAAGGATTTAAGTGGTGGAGAACGTGGTAGATTAGCACTTTTAAAGATGATGCTATCTGATGCTAACTTTCTTCTAATGGACGAGCCTACAAACCACCTGGACATTGACTCCAAGGAGATTTTAGAGGATGCCTTAAATGACTATGAGGGAACCCTACTGGTTATATCTCATGACAGGTATTTCCTAAACTCTGTAGCCCATAGGATTATTGAACTTACTCCCCAGGGCAGCCAGGAGTTTTTAGGTAACTATGACTACTATATAAAGAAGAAGAAAGAGGCTGAAAAGCCTGTGGAGTTAGAGGAAGGCAAGACCAAAACCCAGATAAAGCTTGACAGAAAAAAGGAAAAGGAATTAAAGGCCCAGCTTAAGAAGGAGAAAAAGGCCCTGGAGAAACTAGAGGCTGAGATTTCAGAGCTTGAACTGGCCATAGAAGAATATGATAGTCTACTTTGCCAGGAAGATATATATTCAAATCCAGACAGGGTCTTGGAAGTTGGACAAAAAAGAGAAGAGAATCAAGCCAAGCTAGATCTGCTTTACGATGAATGGATAGAAGTAACTGAGGAATAGGATAAAATCCTATTCCTCTTTCTATAGGAGTTGATTTATAGACAATAAAAAAATATTGTTAATTTTCAAAAAACTTTGATTAATCTTGCAATTCTGTGGTAAAATAGATATAAGGAGGGATGTTATAATGAAAAAGCGTTTACTTATTACCATTCTAGTATTGTCACTAGCTATGACTCTAGTAGGATGTGGCGGCGGAGGCAACAAAGGTGGAGGCAGCAGTGATTCAGGTCAAAAAATTTCCCTAGATGAAGCTAGAGAAATAGCTGCTAAGGAATTCGATTTCACTCCAGATGATGTACTTTTCATTAAGCTAGAAAAGGCTACTGTTAATGGAGAGAAGGTTTATCAAACTAAATTCCAAAAAGAAGGAATTACTTATTTTGTAGACGTAAATGAAGCTACTGGTGAAGTAGTTAGTTCCGATCAAAAATAATGTACTTATAATATATTTAATGTCTTTTAAAAAGTTATATTTTAAAATAGGCCCTAGGGCCTATTTTTTTATAAAAAAATAGAGTGGTTTCCCACTCTATAAGCCCAAATTCGGTACGGCTCTTAAATTATAGTTTGAAGTTTTACCTGCCCTATAATTGTAGTAGGCACTAGAACCTATCATAGCTGCATTATCAGTACATAAAACTATAGATGGATAATAAACCTCTATAGCCTCCTTCTTGGCTTCAGCTTCTAGAAGATTTCTAAGACCACTATTTGCTGCTACCCCACCTGATACAACGATCTTATCAAGCTTCTTTTCCTTGGCCAATCTTATAGCCTTCTTAACCAAAACCTCTATAACTGCCGCCTGGAAAGAAGCAGCCACATCCTCTACAACTATATCCTCTCCATTTTGCCTCATCTTGTTTAAATAATTTAAGACAGAAGTCTTTAGGCCACTAAAGCTAAAGTCATAGCTGTCTTCATCAAGCATTACCCTTGGAAAATCTATGGCATCCTTATTGCCCTTTTTAGCCAACTTGTCAATCATAGGTCCACCTGGATAGGCTAAACCTATAGCACGAGCCACCTTATCAAAGACCTCTCCTGCTGCATCATCACGGGTCCTGCCTATTAATTCATAGTCTGTGTAGTCCTTTACCTCTACTAAATAGGTATGTCCCCCAGATACTATAAGTGATATAAAGGGTGGTTTCAAATCCTTATGCTCTATATAGTTAGCACAGACATGACCCTCTATATGATTTACGCCTACTAAGGGTATATCCAGGGCATAGGATATGGCCTTAGCTGAAGACAGGCCAACTAAAAGTGCTCCTATTAGACCTGGTCCATGGGTAACCCCTACTATGTCCAGATCTTCAAAACCAAGACCAGCCTCCATCAAGGCCTCCTCTATTATAGGATTTATATTTTCTATATGTTTTCTTGATGCAATCTCAGGAACTACTCCTCCAAACTGCTTGTGTATCTCTATCTGAGAAGAGATTATATTACTTAAAACATCCCTTCCATTTCTTAAAACTGCTACAGACGTCTCATCACAAGATGACTCTATAGCAAGAGTTATAATATCTTCCTTCATTATTCCACCTCATCCTCAAAGTTCTTCCACATAATAATAGCATCTTCACCACTATCTGCATAGTACTTTGGTCTTATACCAGCCTCTTTAAAACCATACTTCTTATATAGATTTTGAGCTGTAAAATTTCCTACTCTAACTTCTAGGGTCATGGCAAAGCAATTCATAGATCTCGCCTCATCTATCATTCTCTCCATCAGATAATTTGATATTCCCCTTCCCCTATAGTCTGGATCTACAGCTATATTAGTAATATGAACCTCTCCTACAATAAGCCAAATACCTGCATAGGCCACTAGCCTATTATCTAATTCTGCCACAAAGTACCTGGCCAACTTATTTTCTGAAACTTCCATTTCAAAAGACCTTCTGGACCAAGGAGTATTATAGACCCTATTTTCTATATGGACTACAGAGTCTATATCTCTTTCCTCCATCCTCCTAATTACAAGATCCATTACCTTTCCTTCTTTCTAAGCTCTCTTTGAGCCTGGGTTTCCCTAAAATACCTAGGAGCTAAACTAAAGTAATCCTCACTTAGGCCAGACCTATGGTAGGCCTCTGCCAAGAAGGCTATCGAACTAGCCCTGCAATCAAGGCTAGCCAATGAAGCCAGGTAAAAGTTATCAAGTCTTTCATCAAATACTTCCCTATAGGCTGAATATCCATTACCCAGGAATAAAACCCTGGAATAAGGCTTTAAGAAATCACATAGGCTCTCCACCTCATAAATTTCTTCCTCCAATACAGTCTCTAAGCCATCCTCTCCTGACTTAAAAACCCCAGCATAGACCCTATCTCTTCTGGCATCTATCATAGGAACTATTATCTCTGCCCCATATCCATTGAAAGCCAAGGCCTCTAAGGTGGAAACAGAAACAATAGGTTTCTTAAGGCTATGGCTAAAAGCCTTCATAGTAGCCAAGCCTATCCTAAGGCCAGTGTAGGAACCTGGACCATTGGCAACAGCAAAAAGATCTATATCCTCTATAGTATTTCCTGTAGCCCTTAGTACTGTATTTATCATAGGGATTAAATTTTCAGAATGGCTCATATCCTGCTTGTAAAAAACCTCTCCTACCAAACTACCATCTTCCACCAAGGCACAACTAGAGGCCATAGTAGAAGTATCTATACCTAGTATCTTCATTATCCCTTCAACTCCTTAACTATTTCTCTTGCTCTTTTTGAATCTCCAAAGACCCTAATTATTCTAGTATCCAAATCCTGGCCCTTTTCTATAGATAGATTAATTCTTTCACTGGGAAGAAATTCTTCAATCATATCTCCCCACTCTATAAGGCTAACTCCAGCTGAATAAAAATACTCATCAAAACCCAGATCATCTAGACTCTCTATATTCTCAAGTCTATAGACATCAAAGTGATAGACTGGGAATCTACCATCATATACATTTATAAGGGCAAAGGTAGGACTGGTTATATAGTCTTCTACATCCAGGCCTAGGCCTATAGACTTAGTAAGGGTAGTCTTGCCTGTGCCTAGGTCTCCATTCATAGAAACAATATCTCCCGACCTTAGGAGTCTACCAAATCTAAGACCAAATTTCTCCATTTCATCTAAGTTATCTATAAAAATCTCGTACATCCTATCAACCTCTCTAATATTCTTTCTTCATTATATCACTTCATTTCTAGTTCTACAATTAATCTATCTATAGGGAAAACTTAAAATTTAGAATAATAAAAAAGGCTGCCTCATATTAGAAGGCAGCCTTTTATTAATCATGTAAAATAGGTGAAACTCTTTTATATATTAGCATGGTTATAATACTTACTATAATTCCCTTTAGCAGATTAAAGGGAAAAACTGCAAAAACTATCAGTGACTTAAAATCAGTTACATACCTATTAACCTTCATACCCATTTCCACAATGCTGTTTAGGGGCATACCAAAGACTTTGGCATAAAAAGGTATCATAAATACATAGTTAACTATTGATATTACTACTGTCATAACCAGGGTGCCTACCGTAAGGCCTATGGCTGCTGATTTTTTAGTCTTGTTCTTGTAGTAGATATAGCCTGCTGTATAGGTGAAAATACTTCCTACTACAAAGTTTGAAAGCTCTCCTACTCCCCCTGTACCTGAACCACTTACTACTAGCTTTAAAATGTTTTTCATAAACTGTACTATTACTCCAGCCATCGGTCCCATAGCAAAGGATCCTAGAAGTGCTGGTAGGTCAGATATGTCAAATTTTAGAAATGGTGGTGCAAACCATAGTGGAAAGTCAACCAACATAAGTATAAAAGCTATTACTGCAAGGACTGAAATCTTTACCATAGTTCTGGTTGTGAAATCTTCCTTTCTTAAAGTATACATAAAAACCCTCCAATTAATTATTTCTTCAGGGATTTAGAAATAATTAAGCCCCAAGTATAAAAATACTCGGGGCGTGGTAAATAAAGCTTATTCCATCTTCTTTCATCCAGACTTTAACTGTCGGTATTGGAGTTGCACCAATTCAACCTAGATAACTAGGGTCGCAGACTATTACTGCCGGTGAGGAATTACACCTCGCCCTGAAGATCTTATTTATTTTCTAATTATATTATACAATAGTTTTCTTTTTTGTCAAAGCTTAAACTCCTTTTACCTTATAAACTGCCTCATCTGTATAGGAGGTTCTTACCATCATAAAGCCGCTAAAGTTCTCATTGAAATCTGGGTCTCCAAAGTCTACTAATAGAGGCTTTTTGGCTAGCTCTAAAAGCTTCCTCTTACTTGCCACTATGATTATATTTTCCTTGCCCACTTTTTCAACCACTCTTTTACTTAACTGCTGGTTACCACGACCAAATAGATAGCCTTGACCACCTATAACTGTTACTATAATCTTGGCCTTATTGTCTCCTATAATACTTAAAATATCTTCTTCATTACAGTCTTTTTTTACCAACTGCTTGTTCTTTACTATATCTACACCTAAAAGCGTATTATCAAGACCTAGCTTTTCCATTATAGGCCTAGTTGTTGTACCAGATCCAACTATATAGTAGGTATCTTCCTTCATATCATCAACTATCCTGTAGCTAATTCCTTCTATTGATGCTTCTTCTCCCTCTATGCTACCAGCTTTTTGAGTCTGTACTAGCTGGGGAATAAAAGGTGTGTTCATATAGCCAAAAAGTCTAGCCATTACCTGACCATCCCTAAATTTTTCTTCATCTATGTCCATAACCTCCTTGGACTTTAAGTCTATAGCATCTCCCCTTAAAAACTGTAGGGCCACTTCTCCAGCAGCCTTTGGATGATTAGCAAAAACTCCAGAGTGAATTTTAACTCCTGCTGGTATTCCAATAACAGCTATAGACTCTCCAACAGCTGTATAGATATTTCTAGCAGTACCATCACCACCAGCAAACATTAAAAGATCTATGTCCCTGCTGGCTATATCTTTGGCTATGGCTATAGTATCCTCCATTGTAGTTCTATCCTTAGGATCTCCAACTACTTCAAGCTTAAAACCCAGGTCTGCTGCCTCTTTCTCTCCCATATCTCCAGCAGCTGCTACTATGGTCAGTTGATCCTTTATTTCTAAAAGAGGCTCCAAGGCTCTTCTGGCCTTTAAAGGTGCCTCTTCCTTGGCTCCTAATTTTCTGGCCTTTTCTAAAATTTCCTGGCCATCTGTTCCCTTTAGGCCTACTCTACCACCCATACCTGCTATTGGGTTTACTACAAGTCCTAGTCTCAAATCTATCACTCCTTTAATTTCTATAAACTATATTTCCATCTATTATAGTCATAAAAACCCTACTATCTATGTCCTTTAGTGGATTTCCATCATAAACTACCAGGTCTCCATCCTTACCTACCTTAATACTACCCACTCTTTCTGATATACCTACAATTTCTGCTGGATTTATGGTTATGGCCTTTAAGGCTTCCATTTCATCTAAGCCTGATCTAGAAGCTAGGCCTGCACAAAGAGGCAGGTACTCTATGGGGATAACTGGTGCATCTGTTGTTATGGCTATTCTTATTCCTGCCTTATTTAGTATGGCCGGAGTCTTAAAGGTCTTATTTCTCACCTCTATTTTAGACCTATTTGTTAAGGTTGGACCAACGATACAGTCCCTGGCCTCTTTTTCCAGCTCATCAACTATAAGATGTCCTTCTGAACAGTGGTCTAGGCTTATGTCAAGGTCAAACTCCTTGGCTATCCTAAGAGCTGTAAATATATCATCTGCTCTGTGGGCATGGGCCTTAAGAGGTATTTCCTTGTTTATTACCTTTTCTAGGGCCTCCATCTTCATATTAAATTCTGGATATTTTTCCAGATCTCCCCCAGCTGCTTTTTTCTTGTCTGCATAGATCCTAGCCTTAAAAAGATTCTCCCTTAGAATTGATGCATTGGCCATTCTAGTTATAGGCGATTTTTTCTGGTCCATATATACCCTTTTAGGATTTTCACCAAAGGCTATCTTCATGGCTACTGGCTCCTTAAGAATCATACTGTCTACTCGCTTTCCAAAGGTTTTTATGGCTGCAAACATACCTCCTATAACATTGGCTGATCCTGGCCCTGTAACAACAGTTGTTACCCCTGCCTTGTAGGCATCTTCAAAACCTTGGTCCATAGGGTTTATGGCATCTATGGCACGAAGTTCTGGAGTAACAGGGTCTACCATTTCATTGCCATCACTGCCTTCAAAGCCCATACCTTCCTCCCACATACCCAGATGGCAATGAGCCTCTATAAATCCTGGATAGACATTTCTACCCTCTAGGTCTATGCTTTCATGGCCTGAAAGATCCTGGCCTATTTCCACTATCTTGCCGCCATCTAAGACTATGTCCCCTCTCTCAATAATATCTCCTTCTCCAGTGTATATTCTTCCATTTTTTAAAAGTAACATCCAATCCCTCCTAGGTTTATTTTCTATTCTTTTTCATGGAAAGTGATATTCTTCCCTTCTTAAGATCTATATCTATAATTTCAACATCTACCTGATCCCCTACCTTAACTAGGTCCTTGGGATGCTTTACGAAAGAATCTGAAAGCTCAGATATGTGAACCAAACCATCCTGCTTAACTCCTATGTCTATAAAGGCCCCAAAGTCCACTACATTTCTGACACTACCTGTCATCTTCATACCTGGCTCCAGATCCTCCATATTTAAGACATCTCTTCTAAATATTGGCTTTGGCATATCTTCCCTTGGGTCTCTTCCTGGCTTCTTAAGTTCCTCTACTATGTCCCTTAGGGTCAAGCTTCCTATATTAAGTTCTTCTGCCAATAGGTCCAGGTCTTCTTCCATAAGATTTCTTTCGATTATCAGTCTGGCTTCCTTGTAATTCTCTGGGTGAACACCTGTATTATCTAAAATATCTTCCCCTTCTGGAATCCTTAAAAATCCTGCACACTGGGTGAAAGTCTTAGGACCTAGCCCCTTTACTTTTTTAAGTTCTGACCTTTTCTTAAAGCCACCAATTTCATCTCTATAGTCTACTATATTTTTGGCCAACCTATTTGATATGCCTGAAACATAGTTTAAGAGAGATACAGAAGCATTGTTTAGGTTTACACCTACCCTATTTACTACGTCCTCTACTACCTTGGTTAACTCCTCATCTAATTTCTTCTGGTTAAGGTCATGTTGATATTGACCAACTCCTATGTGTTTAGGCTCTATCTTTACCAGCTCTGACAGAGGATCTTGTAGCCTACGACCTATAGATATAGCTCCTCTTATGGATACATCCAGGTCTGGAAACTCATCCTGACCTACCTGAGAGGCAGAGTAGATACTGGCACCTGCTTCATTTACTATGGTGTAGGAAATATTCCTATCTAATTCCCTTATTAGGTCTGCCACTAGCTGCTCTGTTTCACGACTGGCAGTACCATTACCTATTGAGATAAGATTTACACCATATTTATAGATTAAATCTTTTAAGGTTTTCTTGCTGGCTTCTATCTCATTTCTAGGTTCAGTAGGAAATATAGTTGAATAGTCCAGAAAGTTTCCGTTAGCATCTATAATAGCTAGCTTACAGCCGGTCCTAAAACCTGGATCCAGGGCTAAAATTATAGTGTCCTTTACTGGTGGCTGCATTAAAAGCGGCTCAAGATTAAGGGCAAATACATTAATAGCGTCATCTTCGGCCAGCTCTGTTAGTTTATTTCTAAGCTCCCTTTCTATGGATGGGAAGATCAAACGATTGTAGCTATCAACTAGGGCCTGGTCCATAAATTCATTTACTTTACCAAACTCTCCTAATAGGTCCTTCCTAAGCCTATCCAAAACCAGTTCATCCTCTAGGACTATCTTAACCCTTAGTATCTTCTCTTTTTCTCCCCTGTTTAGGGCCAATACCCTATGGTTGGCAAGTTTTTTTAGGGGTTCTCTATAGTCATAATACATCTCATATACTTTTTTCTCATCCTCCGCATCCTTTACTAGCTGACTTTCTAGAAGACCTTCCTTGGCTACTATAGTTCTTACAATTTCCCTATATCTTGGATTGTCTGATATGTTCTCAGCTATTATATCCTTGGCTCCTTCTAGGACATGGCTTTCAGTAAAGAGCTCCTTGTCCTCATCTATATACTTTTCAACTTCCTCCTTTAATTCATCGCTATCAAAATCTCCAAGTAAAAAATCTGCCATGTCCTCCAGGCCTTTTTCCCTGGCTATCATGCCACGAGTTCTTCTTTTAGGCCTAAAGGGTCTGTATATGTCATCTATTTTTTGGATTGTTTCAGCCTTTAGTAGGTCGGCCCTGATCTTATCTGTTAGCTGGCCTTGTTCATCTATTAGCCTTATAACCTCTTCCTGGCGATTTTTAAGGTTCCTTAGTTGGTCGAATTTTGTTTCAAAGGCCCTTAAGACCTCATCACTTAAATTTCCAGTAACTTCCTTCCTGTATCTTGCTATAAAAGGAATGGTGTTGCCTTCCTCTATTAACTTAATGGTATTTTCTACCTGAAATCTTTTTATACCTAATTCCTTTACTAATATACTTATTATATCCAAAAAACCACCTCTATTATTATTCTACTTTTATTTTATCACATGAAGCCTATATTTTTTACTCCTATAGATCTTCTAGCCTAAATGGATTATAAAAAGGACCACTTCTATAATTTAAAAATCATAAAAATGGTCCTATACTTACTTTCTTCTATTTTCTTCTGCTAGTTCTATTAACATTTGGCTTAAAAGGTCTGAGTCATGTCTTATATAGTCTTTCTTTACCTCTATTAAGTCATTTTTAAGCAGTTTTATGCCCAAGTCTTTTAGTTTTTCTTCACAGCCATTGGTTTCTACCAGCTTTGCACCATCAGAATAATATCTTTTTAAGGCTGCTTCTGGCGATGGCTCTATATTAGCTATTACATAGTCTAGTAGATCCTCCCTAGTATGGTTTAGAACGGCCTTGGTATGGTCATAAACTGTGTAACCATCTGTTTCTCCTGGTTGAGTCATTACATTGGCTATATAGACTGTTTTTCCTCTTGACTTGTAGATTTCATCAACTATACTATCCACTAAGAGATTGGGAATAATAGAGGTGTAGAGGCTGCCTGGACCTAAAACTATTAGATCTGCCCTTCTAATTGAATCCACTGCCTCCTCAAGAGGACTTAAGTTTTCTGGCTCTAGAAATACTCTTTTTATGGCTGATCCTTCTTCCAGGGCTATCTCTGGAATTCTACTTTCACCGGCTACCAAACTTCCATTTTCCAACTCCGCATTTAATACAACATTTTCCAAGGTCATAGGAAGAACTTTTCCAGTTACGGCCAATACATTTGAAGTCTCCTTAATAGCCATTTCAAAGCTGCCATAGATTTCATTCATGGCTGCTAAAAATAGGTTTCCAAAACTCTGACCTTTAAGACTACCATCCTCAAACCTGAATTGTAAAAGCTTTTCCATGGTTGGTTCTGTATTTGCCAAGGCTAGTATACAGGACCTTATGTCTCCTGGTGGCAGCATTCCTAGGTCTTCTCTCAGAACTCCTGAGCCTCCACCATCATCAGCTACAGTCACTATGGCTGTAATATTACTTGTGTACTTTTTCAAACCTCTTAAAAGTACAGATAGGCCTGTACCTCCACCTATAACTACTATTTTTGCTGCCTTTAGTAATTCCTTTTCATTTGACATATCTATTTCCTTTCTATTACGATTCCCAGTATCTTTTCTCTTCCCTATGATTTACAAGAGGATTGTATCCTATTTCATTTAACCTGTCCTTAAGAGCCTCTGTTATAGCTACCGATCTATGTTTACCACCTGTACAACCTATTCCTATAACCAATTGACTCTTGCCCTCCTTCTCATAAAGGGGAATTAGAAACTTTAAGATGTCCATTAACTTATTTAAAAACTGATGAGTATCTTCAAATCCTAAAACATACTCCTTGATCTGCCTATCCTTTCCAGTCAAGGGTCTCAGGTCTTCTATATAATAGGGGTTAGGTAGAAATCTTACATCAAATATTAAATCTCCATCTAGAAGGACCCCATACTTAAAGCCAAAGGACACTAGGGATATGGCTATATTTTTATCATCCTGTTCATTTAAGAATATATTATATATCTCTGCCTTCAGTTCATGTATATTTATATCTGTTGTATCTATTATATAGTCTGCCTGATCTCTAACATCTTCTAGAAGTTCTCTTTCCTTAGCTATTCCATCAACTATTCTAGCCTCCATAGACATAGGATGAGGTCTTCTGTGTTCCTTATATCTCTTTATAAGCTCCTTATCACTAGCATCTAGGAAAAGTACCTTATATTTAAATCCCTTCTCTTCCAAAGCCTTTAGCCCCTTAAAGAAATCTTTAAAAAAAGCTCCTCCTCTCGTATCAGCTACTAGGGCAACCTTGTCTATGTCCATATTTGAACTATAGCAAAGTTCTGCAAAATTTATTAAAAGTGCTGGCGGTAAGTTATCCATACAGTAGTATCCTATGTCTTCTAGGGCTTTTACAGCTTGACTTTTACCTGCTCCCGATACTCCTGTAACTATTATAAATTCCAATTTCTCTACCTCCTATTAGATAGCATTAATTATCCTTTCCACTTCAAGGCCTGCCTTACTTGCTCTTAAAAGTCCCCTGTCACAATCTCCTACCCTTTCTGGTTTATGGGCATCACTGTTAACTATGAACTTCACATGGGTTTTCATAGCTTTCCTTATGGCCTCCTCTGAAAGTTCACTATGACTTGAGTTTATTTCAAGACATACATCTCTAAGGCTAGCCTCTCTTCCCAGTAGCTCTATGTCTAATCTAGCCTTGGATCCTGGGTGGCTTATAAACTTTATTGGGTACCTATCCATAGCCCTTATAAGAGCCCTGGTATTTCTTTCTATCTGCCTCTTCTCTAAAAACTTCAAGTGCTTAGATAGAGGGTTGATTACATAAAACCAAAATTTATTCTTAAGTCCCCTTGGGAAGGTTCCGTAGTGATAGCCCACTATTAAAAAGTCTAACTTGGAAAGAATTTCTTGATCTACATCCACCCTGCCCTCAAAATCCATAACATTGGCCTCCATACCCAGTAGGATTTCCATGTCAGGATATTCTATTCTCAAGTCCTCTATCTCTTTTTTCATTTGGTCTAGTTTTGATTTCTTTATACCATAAAATTTATGGCCTGGGCCATGATCTGTTATGGCTATAGTCTTAAGACCCTTCCTATAGGCCTCTTCAACATTCTCCCTTATAGTTCCTAAGCCATGGCTGTAAACTGTGTGGGTATGGTAATCACCTATGATCTTCATCCTATCAGTCTCCTATAATTTTAATTTCCGTTTCTAAATCTACACCAAACTTATCCTTAACTACCTTTCTTACAGTATCTATCAGCTGACTTACCTCTTTATAGTTACTTTCTCCCCTGTTTATTATAAACCCACAGTGCTTTTCTGAAACCTGAGCATCTCCATATCTCAAGCCCCTAAGTCCTGAATCATCTATAAGCTTACCTGCAAAGTAACCTTCTGGTCTCTTAAATGTACTACCTCCACTTGGATATTCTAGAGGTTGCTTTGAGGTTCTCTTCTCTGTAAGCTCATCTAGGTTTTTCTTTATCTCATCATAGCTTCCTTCCTCCAGCTGAAATTCCACCTCTAGGACTACTAGGCCTTGGTCTACAACCTTACTGCCCCTATATCTAAAATCCATGTCCTTGTTTTCTATATATTTTATCTTACCATCTTGATCGACTACCTTAACTCTCTTTACTATATCCTTCATCTCTCCACCATAGGCACCTGCATTCATAGTCATGGCTCCTCCTGCTGTACCTGGTATTCCACTGGCAAACTCAAAACCTGCCAGGGAGTTTTTTAGGGCAGTTTTTGCTATAGTTGATAAAAGAGCTCCAGCCTGAACCCTTACTATATTACCCTCTACAAATATTTTATCAAAACCCTTGGCTACCTTTATAACTACCTTTTTAAGACCCTGATCCCTAACTAGAAGATTGGATCCATTGCCCATTATAAAATAGTCCAGCTCGTTTTCTCTACAGAAGCTAAGAGCCTCCACTATATCCTCTTCTGTCTCAGTAACTATTACAAGGTCTGCAGGACCTCCTATTTTAAAGCTGGTGTGGTTTTTCATAGCTTCCCTATATAGCATCTGTCCAAAACTTCTATCTCCAAAAATTTCTTTTATATTCATATATTCCTCTCCTGTGTCCTTATTATTCTCCTACTTTTATATACATAATATCAAAAAAATTAGATATATAAAAGTCAGAGAATATAAAAAAGGGATGCTAGGCATCCCTTTTTCTTTATAGTTAGGCTAGATTAAAATTCTTGCTCTGCCATTCTCTTGTATTTATCGTATCTTGCTTTAGCGTCTTCCTCAGCTGCCTTAAATAACTCTTCAGCTTCTTCTGGGAATGAACGTTGTAGTGAAGTATATCTTACTTCTGAGTCTAAGAACTCTCTGAATGGTTTAGTAGGCTCTTTTGAGTCTAGTACAAACGGATTCTTACCTTCGTCTTTTAATCTAGGGTCAAATCTGTATAAGTGCCAGTATCCTGTTTCAACAGCAAATTTCTCTTGTTTGATACTTGTACCCATTCCTGATTTAATACCATGTGATATACATGGAGCGTAAGCTATAACTAATGATGGTCCATCATATGATTCAGCTTCTTTAAGTGCCTTAATTAATTGGTTCATGTTAGCACCCATAGCTACTTGTGCAACATATACATATCCGTAAGTTGCAGCAATCATACCAAGGTCTTTCTTAGTCATTCTCTTACCTGAAGCAGCAAATTTAGCTACAGCAGCTCTTGGAGTTGACTTAGATGATTGTCCACCAGTGTTTGAGTAAACTTCTGTATCAAATACTAGTACGTTAACATCTTTTCCTGAAGCTAGAACATGGTCTAGTCCTCCGAATCCAATGTCATATGCCCAACCGTCTCCACCAAAGATCCATACTGATTTCTTAACTAAATAGTCTTCTAGGTCCTTGATTTCTGCTACTAATTCTCTAGCTCTTTCACATTCATATTCCTTAGCTAATTGAACTAATACATGAGCAGCAGCTTCTTTTGACTTGTCTGCGTCATCTTGGTTTTCAATCCAGTTTTTGAATGCTTCATTTGCTTCTTCATCTATATTTAATTCTATAAATTCGTTCATGAATAATTCAATTTTTTCTCTTATTTGTCTGATAGCTACTGCCATACCGTATCCGTATTCAGCGTTATCTTCAAATAATGAGTTAGCCCAAGCTGGTCCTTGTCCACATTCGTTCTTGCAGTATGGAGTTGAAGGCGCACTTCCTCCCCAGATTGATGAACATCCTGTAGCGTTAGCAACGATCATTCTATCTCCGAATAATTGAGTTACTAATTTAGCATATGGAGTTTCTCCACATCCAGCACAAGCTCCTGAGAATTGAAGTAATGGTTGCTTGAATTGGCTGCCTTTTAATGTAGTATCTGACATTCTGTCAGCCTTAACTGATACATTTTCAATAGCATATTTCCAGTTTTCAGCTTGTACTTCATATTCTTCTTCTAATGGTACCATTACTAATGCTTTTTCCTTAGCAGGACAAACATCAGCACAGTTTCCACATCCTGTACAGTCTAATGGTGATATTTGGATACGGAATTCTACATCTTCCATACCTTTACCCATAGCCTTCTTAGTTTCAAAGTTTTCTGGAGCATTTGCTTTTTCCTCTTCGCTTACTAAGAATGGTCTAATAACTGCATGAGGACATACTAATGAACATTGGTTACATTGGATACAGTTTTCCATCTTCCATTGTGGAACTTCTACTGCAATACCACGTTTCTCATAAGCAGTTGTTCCATGTGGGAATACACCGTCTTCTTTTCCAACAAATGTACTCACTGGAAGGTCGTCTCCTTCTTGTCTGTTCATTGGTATAACAACATCTCTGATAAAGTCTGGCATTTCTGTGTTTTCTTCTGCTACAACTTCATCTTTTGCATTTGCCCACTCAGCTGGAACTTCGATTTTGTTAAGTGCGTCAATACCTTGTTCTACAGCCTTGTAGTTCATTTCTACTATATGGTCACCTTTTCTACCATAATCTCTTACGATAGCTGCTTTTAAGTGCTCTATAGCTTCATCTATATCAATAACATTTGCTAACTTGAAGAATGCTGATTGCATAATCATGTTAGTTCTTCCACCTAGTCCAATTTCTTGAGCTATCTTAGTAGCATCTATAGTGTAGAAGTCAATGTTGTTGTTTGCTAAATATCTCTTCATTTCTGCTGGTAGGTTTTCTTCTAACTCTTCTACTGACCAGTTAGTGTTTAATAGGAACTTACCGCCTTTAACTAGACCTCTTAATAGGTCATAGCTGTGTACATATGATTGTTTTGAACATGAGATAAAGTCAGCTTCATTTATTAGGTAAGTTGATTTTATTGGCTCATGACCAAATCTTAAGTGAGAGATAGTTACTCCACCTGATTTTTTACTGTCATATGCAAAGTACCCTTGAGCGTACATGTCAGTATCATCACCAATAATCTTGATAGCTGATTTGTTAGCTCCTACAGTACCGTCTGATCCGAATCCCCAGAACTTACATCTGATTGTTCCTTCAGGTGCTGCGTTAATTTCTTCTCCTATTTCTAATGAAGTATGAGTTACGTCATCTTCAATACCAATAGTGAATCTATCTTTTGGTTCATATTTAGCTAGGTTATCATAAACTGCTTTGATATGAGTTGGAGTAGTGTCTTTTGAACCTAGTCCGTATCTTCCACCAACGATAACTGGCTTGTCTTCTTTATTGTAGAACATGCTCATAACATCTAAGTGTAGTGGCTCTGCTACTGCACCTTTTTCTTTTGTTCTATCTAATACAGCGATTTTCTTAACTGACGCTGGTAATACATCAAAGAAGTATTTAGCTGAGAATGGTCTGTATAGGTGTACTTCTACAACCCCTACTTTTTCTCCTCTTTCATTTAAGTAATCTACTGTTTCTTCTATAGCTTCTGTTACTGAACCCATAGCTACAATAACTCTGTCTGCTTCTGGATGTCCGTAATAATTAAATGGTCTGTACTCTCTACCTGTAATCTTGTTTATTTCCTTCATGTAGTCATTAACTACTTCTACGATATTTTCATAGAATGGGTTAGCTGATTCTACTGCTTGGAAATAGATATCTGGGTTTTGAGCTGTACCCTTTGTATAAGGTCTTTCTGGATTTAATGATTTCTTTCTAAATTCGTCTACTGCTTTGTAGTCAACTAGTTTAGCAAGGTCTTCATATTCCATAACCTCAACTTTTTGTATTTCATGGCTTGTTCTAAATCCATCAAAGAAGTGGATAAATGGAACTCTTCCTTTTATAGCTGCTAAGTGAGCTACTCCAGCTAGGTCCATAGTTTCTTGTACACTGCCTGATGCAAGTAAAGCAAAACCTGTTTGTCTTGCTGCCATAACGTCTTGATGGTCACCAAATATACTTAATGCGTGTCCTGCTAGAGCTCTAGCTGATACGTGGAATACTGCTGGTAGCAACTCCCCTGCCATTTTGTACATATTTGGAATCATAAGTAATAATCCTTGTGAAGCTGTAAACGTAGTTGTTAAAGCTCCTGCTGTTAATGAACCGTGAACTGCTCCTGCAGCTCCAGCTTCTGATTGCATTTCTGTAACCAATACCTCTTGGTTGAATATGTTTTTCATTCCATTAGCTGACCATGCGTCAACATGCTCCGCCATGTTTGATGATGGTGTAATAGGATAAATAGCTGCTACGTCTGTAAATGCATATGCTACGTGAGCTGCTGCCTGGTTACCATCCATAGTTTTCATAACTTTAGCCATTAATAGACCTCCTTCAAAACTTTTATAAATTAATCATTGTTTATAATTTGTTTATACTTTGGGATTATATAAATTGGTTAATTCCTTAACCAAACACTATCACAATAAGTATATTAAAGATAAGCCATATTGTCAACCATAGTAAAAAGTCCTAGCAAGCTTAGGATACTGGGATATAGCGGGATTGTCATACTAATTCCCTAAGTATTTTTATAATTTTTTTTTCTAGAACTAATTTCTGACTTAATTCTTTCATTCAAAGCCTCTGCTGCATTGTAGCCCAATCGCTTTTGCCTTGTATTTCTAGCTGCTACTTCTACAATCATTGCTAAGTTTCTGCCAGGCTTTACAGGAGTTAGAATCTTTGGAACATTTATTCCCAATATATCCATATAGTTTTCATCCAGTCCAACCCTATCATACTCTTTTTTCTCATCCCAGTTTTCAAGCTGGATTACAAGCTCTATTTCCTCTGACTTTTTAACAGCTCCCACTCCATAAAGTCTTTCTATGTCTAATATACCTATCCCTCTTATTTCCATAAAATGTCTTATAAGGCTAGGAGATTGGCCTACCAGCTTATCATCAACTCTTTTAATTTCCACAGCATCATCTGCCACCAATCTATGACCTCTTTT
Organism: Tissierellales bacterium; assembly: GCA_030152145.1. Lineage (GTDB taxonomy): Bacteria > Bacillota > Clostridia > Tissierellales > JASKZW01 > JASLIL01. The sequence goes on along the minus strand of JASLIL010000018.1, from coordinate 25,880 downwards.
TATTAGCTCCAGGGCTGTCTCTGACTTTCCAACACCAGACTGTCCCATTATAAGAACACCCAAGCCATAGACCTCTATTAGGACACCATGGACTGTTGTTTCTGGTGATAAGGCATAGTTAAGATAGTTTAAAAGATCTGATATAAATTTTGTGGTGGTCTTATTGGTAGATAGGAGGCTCCTATTGTACTTCTTACTTAGGCTTAGCATTTCATCAAAAAATGGCAGGTCCCTGGTTAATATAAGGCAGGGAATATCATAACTAAACATGGTCTCCAATCTCTTATACCTGTCTTCTTCTGATAGATTTTTACAGTAGTACCACTCTACATTTCCCATAACCTGGATTCTCTCGTAGGCAAACCTATTGAAATAGCCAGCCAGTTGAAGGCCAGGTCTGTTTACTTCCTGGCCTGATATTTCCACCTTCCCCAGCTCACTACTTTCATATCTGGGGCTTAGGTCTAAATCTTCTATAATATGAGTCAATCTAATGGATTTCATCTTTATTTTCCTTTCTAAAATAATGGTAAATTTTCTCTGCAGTTGGCTTATTCATTCCTTCCACCCCCTGAAGTTCCTCTACACTGGCCTTTCTGATACCATCAATGGTCTTAAATTCCTTAAATAAATTAGCCTTTCTCTTTGGACCCACGCCAGATATATAATCAAGTTCTGACTTATAAAGCTTTGAGCTTCTAAGGCTTCTATGAAAGGATATGGCGAACCTGTGAGCCTCTTCCTGAATTCTATAGATAAGCTTAAAGCCTTGGCTGTCATCAGCTAGACTGATTTCCTTGTTTTCATATATTATTCCCCTGGTAGTATGGCTATCATCCTTAACCAGACCTGCTACTGGAATATCAAGACCTAGGGAATCTAGGATTAATTTTGCTACATTGACCTGGCCCTTGCCTCCATCCATTAAAATAAGATCTGGAAATATAGAAAAACCCTTTAGGTCCATAGATTTTTTGTCTATATAGTCCTTCTCCTCTAATCCTCTTATAAACCTTCTTTTTAGGACTTCTTCCATGCTCTTATAGTCATCTGGTCCCTCTACTGTTCTTATCTTAAATCTCCTATAGTCACTTTTTTTAGGCCTTCCATTTTCAAAGACTACCATAGAGCCTACTGAGTCTGTTCCCTGAATATTGGATATATCAAAAGCTTCTATTCGCCTTGGTGACTTTTCTAGAGATAAGAGCTTTTCTAACTCCTCCAGCCCTTCTTTTACACTATCTTTTTTATCAAGAAGGCTTTCCCCATGTCTTTTTAGCATATTTAGAGCATTGTTTTTTACCATGGCTATAAGTTGAGTTTTTTCACCTCTCTGAGGTACTAGTAGGTCAACCTTTCCCTGTCTTTTCTCAGATAACCAGTCCTCTATAAGTTCCTTTTCCTTTATTTCTGTTTCTATCAGTATCTGTCTTGGTATATAGGCTGTTCCTATATAGAACTGTTTTATAAAGGATTCCAGTACCTCTTCCCTGTCTGTATCAAATACATCTTCAATTATAAAGTGTTCCCTACCTAAGATTTTTCCATTTCTAACAAAAAATATCTGTATGCAGACCTCTTCTATACCTCTGGCCATGCCAATTATATCCTGGTCTATGTCCTGTCTATTAACTATCTTTTGCTTTTCTAGCATTATTTCCAGAGATTTAAGTTTATCTCTGTAGACTGCAGCCTTCTCAAAGTCCAAGGCTTCTGAGGCCTTATTCATTCTCTCTTCCATAAGTTTTAAGAGCCTATCATCCTTGCCTGAAAGAAAGCGATCTATTTCATTTATCTTTTCCATATATTGATCATGATACTTAAATCCTTGGCAGGGGCCTAGACACTTTCTTATATGGAAGTTTAGGCAGGGCCTTTTTATAGTCCCATCCTTGTCCAGCTTCTGATTACAGTTTCTTATGGGATATTCATCTCTTATTATTTCTATAGTATCATTAACTGCATAAACTGAGGGATAGGGTCCAAAATACTTGGCCTTGTCCTTTAAAACCTTCCTGGTTTTTAAAACCCTAGGAAACTTCTCCCCATAGCTTATCTTTATATAGGGATATTGCTTATCATCCCTTAGAAGAATATTATACTTGGGCTTATGCTTTTTTATTAAATTCGCTTCTAAGATAAGTGCTTCTATTTCATTATCAACTATAATATATTCAAATCTTTTTATATGACTAACCATAGCCCTGACCTTCGGATGTTGGTTTTTAGAGGACTGAAAATACTGTCTTACTCTATTTCTTAAGGAAATAGCCTTACCTACATATATAACCTGATCCTGGTCATCCAACATTATATATACACCAGGCTCTTTTGGAAGCCTGTTTAATTCACTTTTTATATCAAACATTTTCTCACCTTACTTTCATAAGAATAGCCTAGATTTAACTATATTATATATTATAATATATTAAAAGGAGATGATCTCTTGAAGATAAGACCTGCAAATTTAAAAGATATTCCAGCTATAGCCTTGCTTTACAAGGAGCTTTTTGAAAATATGAGTAGGCTGGAACCCTACTATCTAAGAGCTGGAATTCAGGATACAAAGTTAATAAAATCCTGCATTGAGTCAGATAGCTACAGTATATTTCTTTCTGAACTAGGGGGAGAAGTTTGTGGATTTATAATTCTAAAGGAAGAAAAAACAGTAGATTTTAATGTATTTATAGAAAGAAAAGCTGTCTACATAATGGACCTAATAGTTAGGGAAAAATATCGTGGCCAGGGAATAGGAAGAGCCCTAATGGACAGGACCCTAAGTTTCTCCAAAGAAAAAGAAGCCCATTATATCTCCCTATCTGTCCTAGAGAAAAATAAAAGGGCTATTGAATTTTATGAGGATTTAGGTTTCCAAGGCTTTAGTCGAAACCTAAACTATATACTTAAGGACTAGCTGTCTAAGACATTTAAGTTTCTTTCCTTGGCAAAACTATTGGCTGCTCCCCAACCTATGGCCTCTGTTATACTGGCTGCTGTAGCTGCATTTATTATATTTCCAGCTACTGGAATCCATCCCACTAAAAATTGAGAAAGGCTTCTGCCAGTTATTGTTGCTATCTGGGTTGTAAGGATTGCCTTGGCTGATGTCTTGGTGATCTTCCTATTAAAAACCTCCCCTAAGCCCATAATCATACTTATCTGAAGGGGGACTATGGCCACACTATCAGATCCTGGTACTTGGGCTAGACCTGCACCTATTGCTGCTGTAGAAGCTGCTACACCATGTATTATCTTATGACACTTTTCCCTTTCAAGGTCAGTCATTTGTTTTTCTTCTGTCATCCTATCCCTCCTTTAATATAATATACCCAGTCTTGGCTGGGCTTCTCTAAAAAAATAAGCTCCTAGTCTTAAACTAAGAGCTTTTCTTCCTTATAAAATTTATTTAGACTTATTTTTTATTTCCAGATCTTGCCCTATAGGATGAAACTTTTTGTTATATATGGTCCTATAGCTATCCTCCAGTAAAACTATATAGTCTATGTCATAGGAGGCCTTCAAGTATTCTGAATTAGCTGTGTTTAGGACTAATTTATCTCCTATTATTTCCAGGGCCAGTCTTAGGCTATGACCCTCCTTATTTATAAGCCCTATATAGTATTGATCCCTAGGTTTTTTACCTAGGTCTACTACCAACTCATCAGCTATAAAGTCTATGCTCTTAAGCTGAATTTCTTGGCCCTTCTTTTCCAGATGGTCCCTGGAAATCACTAGTTTTCCATAGCTATTGTTCCTGTCCTGCTCAACTATATTTATCCTCAGATCCTTAGCATCTAGCTTCATACCCAGCATAGGACTATGACTGTTACTATAGTCTAGACCACTGTTAAAGTATGGATTTTTATAAAGATGTCTATCTTCTACTAGTCCATCCCCTAATTTTATCTTATAGTAATCCTGGACTCCCAGGCCAAAGGCTGCATCTGCCATATTAGTTACAGCTGACTTGTCCTTTTCTTCCTGGCCCTTCTGAATTACTAGAGGTGGATTTTGATCACTATCTACTACTCCTACAGAAGGCTTACCTGTATAGACTGATACATTCTGATCTATCCTGCCATAGTCATCAAATCTTTCATTTACATACCAGATGACTAGGCCTGGATCATAGGAAAAGCCCTTCCTATTTTTATTTATATATCCTAGACCCTCATCTATAGAACCCTTCCTAGGATTTCTCCACTCTAAAAGATAGTAGCTTTCCTCTTCTGTCCTACCATCACTTATTTCAAAATCACCTAAATCTACTTCTTTTTTATCCTCCTCAGCGTCAAAAACCAGAACTTCCTGGCCCTCAGACTTAAGGCAGATATTATCTATATAAACCGGATTTTCTTCTAGGGCACTGTGGTAAAAGTGAATCCTAACCCTTCTGCCAGAATAGTTGTCCAAATCAAAGCTGTACTTGGTCCACTTTGGTTTCATGCCAGTAAAAGCCTTAATAGCTTTTTGCATCTCCACCTTTTCCCCATATAGATCAAATAGGCTAAGCTTTTTAATCATGGCCTGGCCTTCCCTTGATTCCAAGGCCTCCTTCTCTCCTGTTCTCAAATCTTCTATAACAAGGCTAAGGCTGTCATAGTCTTCCTTAAGATGAAGGCTTAAATCCATTTCTAACTCTAAGTCTACTATACCTCTTAAATCCAGGTCCAAGGACATATGATTATTGTCCCTGCCACCATGGGAGACATACATATATTCTCCTGAGCTGGGAGTCTTTTCCCTATGTTTTCTAGGCTCCATATTTATCTTTACTAGGTCTATAGCCCCACTTCTCTGGTTGCTTTCCCTAAGCTCCAGCTCCAGGGCCTTATTAAGCTCCCTATAGTCTATTTCCCTTAAATTATAAAAGCCCTCCATATCCTGATAGTCCCCTAGTTTATACCTACAGTAGGCACCCATATCTATATACATGGATCCAAAAACATCCTTGCCTGCATAGGAGCTGCTCATAAGAGACCAGTACTCTGTAGGTGGTGTACTGCCCTCAAATCCATAAAGATCTGGAAGTCCTAAAATATGTCCATATTCATGGGCTATTAGGGAGGGGGCCAGGTCTTGACTTACTATTATAAAGTCATCAAAAATATATTCTTTACCCCTATAGTCCTTTATTTTTAAATGGCTGTAGTCTAGATTTTCAAACCAGGATATCTTTCCCCTAAAGGGCCAGATTGCCTCTTCTCCCAAGGATCCTCCACCCCACTCTTCCCCTATTCCTGGATGTATAACTATAAGGCTGTCTATATTTCTTCCGTTTTTTGCAAAGTTAGCCAGATCTAGACTTTTATCTTCTGCTAGATTTTCACAGGCTTCTATTACCAGGTCTACAGCTGACTTTTGATCTGAATAAAGGCCATTTACATTGGCACCATAATAGCTGGCTTCTTCCCTGCCCTGGTAGAAGCCATAAACAGATCCTGTAATATCTAAGTTGCCTCCTGAAAGATCCCTATAGTATTTCCTCAAGGTCATATAGTCATCTCCATTGCTGCCCTTATAATAGTCCTCACCGAAAAACATAGACTGATAAAGACTTTTGTTGTAGTCCTTGCCAGAATACTTGTTGATCAAGTCTTCTTCCCGCCTGTCTATTTCTTCAAATTTATAGTCTGAAAAATTAATTAAGGCCACCACTGACTTTAATTCCTGTTTTTCCTCCTGACTACAAGAGCTTAAAATTAGGACTAAGGCCATAAGAATCATAAACTTCTTCTTCAAGTAAATCCCCCCAATACTGTTAATAAGTCTTTCTATTCCTAAGATCTATCCACAATTCTAGCTAAGAATGTGGACTAATCTAAATCTTCTTACTATTCCAGTCAAACTTTATAAAAAGATAAATTATCAAAGCTATTTAATGACTTATTTTTTTTATAAAAAAAGAGTAGCTTTTAACTACTCTCCCTTGTATACTATTTTTCCATCTATTATTGTATATGCTACCCTTGCATCCGTTTCATAGGCTGGTAGCCCTCTGAAGATTACAAGATCTCCATCCTTACCTTCTTTTATAGAACCAATCCTGTCCTCCAGCCTTAGAACCTTGGCTGGATTTATTGTTAGCATTTTAAGGGCCTCTGTATATGGAAGTCCTGCCCTTACTACCTCTCCCAGATGATGCATTAAGCTATCTATACTATTTAAGGGAGCATCTGTTGTTATGCTTACCCTAACTCCTTTTTCATGAAGAGTTTTACAGCTTTCTATATCTATTAATCTTAACTCCCCAAAAATCCTTCTACTTCCTATTGGTCCATAGACAACCTCACAGCCGCTTTCAACTATTTCATCTATATAGTCTACAGCACCCCAGGCATGATCCAAGCTAAAATCCAGATCAAACTCCTTAGCTATTTCAATAGCTGTCAATATATCAAACTGAGTACAGTGAATCTTAAGTGGTATCTCCTTTTTGAAGACTGGCTCTAGTACTTCAAATTCAGGATCTATCTTAAAGTCTTCCTTATTCTCAGCCTTCTTTTTTAAATACTCTCTACCATCACTTAGGTAGTCCCTTAAAACCTTAGCCACTCCCATTCTAGTACTAGGAAGTTGCTTTCTACTGCCATAGGTTCCCTTAGGATTTCCTCCCAGAGCAACCTTTAAAGCTACTGGATTTTTCATGGTCATTTGGAAGATATTATCACCATAGGTTTTACTTGCTATAACCTGACCACATATAACATTACCGCTACCTGGTGTTATTCCCAGACTTGTTATACCATTTTCACGGGCAAACCTAAAGTCTGGTGATTGGGGATCTGTTCCATATATTATATTTACATCTGGTGTTATGTTCTTGGTCATCTCATTGGAGTCATGACTCCTGTCATGTTTAAAGATCATACCACCTATATGAGAGTGGCAGTCTATTATTCCTGGCATAGTTATAAGACCTTGACCATCAATAGTATTTTCATACTTCTCATCTATACTATCAGCTATCCTTACTATTTTTCCATCCTCAATCAGAATGTCCCCATCAATAATTCCCCTGTCTTCCATGGTGTAGATTTTAGTATTCTTAATAAGTAGCATTATCAAAACCTCCCTGATATACTATTTTGCCATTTATAATAGTCTTTTTACATCTACTATCATAAGTTTCAATAGGGTTGTTTTCATAGACTACCATATTAGCTAGTTTTCCCTCTTCTATAGTTCCTAAGATATCATCTACCCCCAGCATCTTGGCTGGATTAAGAGTCATATAGGATATAACTTCCTCTGAAGCCAGGCCTCTTTTATAAAACTCTATAGCATTCCAAAGATACTTGACCTTACCTTCTGGTCCATACTCTCCTGTTAAGGTAAGACTTACTGGTATACCCTCACTAGTTAGTTCTCTAGCCTTCTCTAACTGAGTTTCATAATAGCCCCTAATTGTTAAATTAGTTTGCTCACCTATTATCAAGCCTATATTTCCATAGTCCTTTATGGCTTTCAAACACTTGTGAAACTCATAGGCCCCCAGTAAAACTAGCCTAACCTTTGTATCCTTAAAAACATTTAATACAGAATTTATCTCCATTTCTGTATTTGCATGGATAAACAGCGGCTTTTCCCCTTCTACAACCTTCTTAGATAGGCTTCCCTCTTCCTTCTTACTTTCTTGTAGCCAGTCTTCCAGCCTTTTAAAAAGTCCCATCTTAGTCATAACTTGATTTTTTTCCTTAAATATATCCTTTACTACTTCTGAAGCTGCTCCCTTTAGTCCCAGATCTTCCCTTACTAAGAACCTTCTAAATTCCTCTTCATATGTATTATAAAGGGATATGTTTCCACCTATTATATTATAGTTTCCAGGTGAAGCCCCTATATTTGTAATACCTACAGTTTCCAGTCCCTCCAGCTTTATCTCCGCTGGGTTAAAAGCATATTTTATTTCCAAGTCCTTCTGAATAGGATCTGTATCTTCATTATTATCCTTCATAGAAAAAGTTAAGTCCATACTTCCGTATGAACTTAAAGGGTCTATAAATCCAGGAAATACATGCATTCCCTGGATTTCTATAATTTCCACATTATCTGCAGAAATATTTTTATCTACTTTAACTATTTTAGAATCAGCAATTAAGATATCATATCCCTCTAAGACTTGACCATTCCCTATGTGAATAATTCCGTCTCTAAGTAACATGAACTACCTCCTAATACTTATCTTCTATTTTACCTGTACCAACTAAGTGACAAGCAACAAAGTGGCCTGGTTTGTGTTCTTTAAACTCTGGATTTGTCTTACAAATTTCCTCTGCATACTTACAACGCTTTCTAAACCTACATCCAGCTGGTGGATTGATTGGTGAAGGAATCTCTCCCTTAATAGGAATTCTATGTTTTTCCTCTTCAATCTTAGGGTCTGCTACTGGTATAGCTGACATTAGAGCTTTTGTATATGGGTGTAGTGGATTATCATATAATTCATCACTTGTAGTTAACTCTACCATCTGTCCTAAATACATTACTCCAACTCTGTCTGAAATGTATTTAACCATTGATAGGTCATGGGCAATAAATAAATATGTTAATCCTTGTTTCTTTTGTAAGTCCATAAGTAGGTTTACTACCTGAGCTTGGATAGATACGTCTAGAGCTGATATAGGCTCATCACAAACTATAAAGTCTGGTTGTATAGCTAGGGCACGAGCAATACCAATTCTTTGTCTTTGTCCACCTGAGAACTCATGAGCAAATCTTGAGATATGCTCCTTGTTTAGCCCTACAGTTCTTAAAAGATCCAGAATCATATTTTCTCTTTCTTGTCCTTCTGCTAGGTGATGTATATCTATACCTTCTCCTATTATATCTCCAACAGTCATTCTTGGGTTCAAGGATGCGTAAGGGTCCTGGAAAATAATTTGAGCTTTTTTAGTAAACTCTTTTTTCTCCTTCTTATCTAATGAGTGAACATCTTCACCCTTAAATAAAACTTCACCTTCAGTAGCATCATAAAGTCCTATTACAGTTTTACCACAAGTAGTCTTACCGCAACCTGACTCTCCTACTAGTCCTAGTGTTTCTCCTTTATATATATCAAAGCTAACATCATCTACTGCTTGAACATATAGATTTCTACCAACTTCGAAGTATTTTTTCAGATTCTTAACACTAACTAATACTTCTTTTTCTTTATTTTCCATATTCAACACCTCTTTCTAAAAGCTCCTCTGGTACTCCATTTAGGTCTGCATCTTGATGGTGTAACCAGCAATCTGAAGCATGAGTTGAGCTAAAATGAGTTGTTTCTGGATGGACTTCTCTACAAACCTGCATAGCATATTCACATCTAGCCGCAAAAGGACATCCCTTTGGTGGATTTGTTAAATCTGGTGGTGTACCTACAAGTGAATATAATCTTTCTTGCTTTGTACTTGTAAGTTTTGGTACAGATCTTAATAAGGCATGTGTGTATGGATGTCTTGGACTATAGAATATTTCATCTGTAGTTCCTCTTTCAAGAATCATACCAGCATACATTACCTGAATTCTATCTGCAACACTAGCAACAACTCCAAGGTCGTGAGTAACAAGTATTACTCCAGTGTTCATTTCAATTTGTAACTCTTTTATAAGTTCCATTATTTGCGCTTGAATTGTAACGTCTAGAGCAGTAGTTGGTTCATCTGCTATTAGTATTTCTGGGTTACAAGCAAGTGCTATAGCAATCATAACTCTTTGTCTCATACCGCCTGAGAATTCAAATGGATATTGATTCATTCTTTCCTCTGCATTTGGTATATTAACTAATTTAAGCATCTTTAGAGCTGCTTTTTTAGCATCTTCTTTAGAAAGCTCTTCATGAATGAAGATACTTTCAGCTATCTGATCTCCAACTCTCATAGTTGGGTTCAAAGAAGTCATAGGGTCTTGGAATATCATTGATATTCTCTTACCTCTGATTTCTTCCATCTCTGATTCTTTAAATTGTAAAAGATTTTTGCCTCTAAATTTAACAAAGGCATTTTCTCCACTAATAATAGTATTCTCTACTGGAAGTAAGTCCATTATAGCCTTAGCTGTTACAGTCTTACCACAACCAGATTCTCCTACTATAGCAAGAGTTTCCCCCTTGTTTAAGTGGAAGTCTACACCTCTAACTGCTTTAACAATACCTGCGTATGTTTTAAATGATACATGCAGATTATTTATCTCTAAAATTTTATCTTCATTTGTCATTACAATTCACCTACTCCCTTAATTTTGGATCCAATGCGTCTGATAATCCGTCACCGATTAAGTGGAATGCTAATACAGTTAAAACGATCATCAAACTTGGGAAAAATAAAATATGTGGATGGAACATAAGTCTTTCTTTACCACCGGATGCTAATGCTCCCCAGCTTGTCTCTGGTGGTCTAACACCAAGACCGATAAAGCTTAAGAATGCCTCACTGAATATAAATCCAGGAACAGACATTGTTATTGTTACCATTATTATTCCCAGCGTATTAGGAAGTAAATGCTTCATTATTATTCTACCAGTTCCAGCTCCTAAAGCCGTTGCTGCTTGAATATAATCCATTTCCTTTAACTGTAGTATCTGCCCTCTAACCATCCTAGTAGTTCCTACCCAGGATAAAATACTCATGGCAAATACTAGTGAGAAGATACTTCTTCCCATAACCATAGTAAGTATTATTACTATAATCAAGTAAGGTAAGTTACCTATAAACTCTGTAAATCTCATTATAAGGTTATCTACAACCCCACCTTTTAATCCTGCTAATGCTCCTAATAAAGATCCTACAACGAACATTACTATAGTACATAGTAGACCTATTAATATAGAAATTCTACCACCGTAGCAAACCCTTGTAAATAGGTCTCTACCCATATCATCTGTACCAAACCAATGTTCACTCGTTGGTCTTAAGTTTTTCTTACTTGCATCCATGTATTGATAATCTTTACCCGCTAATGTTGGTCCTACAAATATAGTTATTACAACTAATGTTAATAGAATTAAACCAAACATGGCAAGTTTATTTTCCTTAAACCTTCTCCAAACGTCTGCCCAATATGTAAGTGAAGGTTTATCTAGTCTTTCTGAGTCTGTCTCATCTACTCCAACACGTCTAAACATATCTTTTGAAATGTTTTTTGTGTTTTCATTCACATTTGCCATATATTAACCTCCTAACTTAAGTGTGTGCTAATAGTTTTAGTCTTCTGCTATCTTGATTCTTGGGTCTACTATTCCATATGCAATGTCTACGAATATTAATGATACAACGTAAAGCGCTGCAAAGAATACAGTTAATCCTAAAACCATTGTATAGTCATTGTCACCTACAGCTTTCATATAGTAAGATCCTAATCCTGGTATACCAAACATATTCTCAATTACGAATGATCCACCGAATATACCCGCTATAGCAGGTCCTACCATTGTTACAATAGGAATCATTGAGTTTCTAAACATATGCTTTTTAATGATTCTCTTCTTTGAACAACCTTTTGCCTTAGCTGTGATAATGTAGTCTTCATTTACTACTGACAATATACTACTTCTCATATACTTAGTATATGAAGCAATACCACCTATAGTATAGGCTAATACTGGTAGTACATAGTGCTTAAGTTGTCCCCAACCAAATACTGGAAGCAACTTCCACTTAAATGCTATAAAGTATTGTAATAATGCTGCGAATACAAATCCAGGAATACAAATTGCTAATACAACACATACCCTGATAACATGGTCTCCGACTTTTCCTCTATTTAATCCTGAAACCATTCCTAAAAATACTCCTATAATAAACTGTAATACAACTGCAATTATACCAATCTTAGCTGATATGGGTGCATTTTCTCTAATAACATCATTAGCTGATTTACCTGTGAATACTATTGATTCACCAAAATCTCCTGTTGTGATAAGGTCCTTCATGTACTTTACATATCTTTGACCCACGGGCTTATCCAAACCATATTTTGCCTTTATTACTGCTTGGGCTTGTTCTGGCATTTGTTCTGCTTTTGCAGCTATTGGATCTCCAGGTGCTCCTGCTATTAAAAAGAATGTAGCAGTAATTATAAGGAATAGTGTAATTAATGAGTAAAATACTCTTTTTACTATAAATTTAAACATCTTTCTCCTCCTTACTTTGGTGCTAACCTTTTATATAAGGCAAGATGTAGATAATCTACATCTTGCCATTAGGTTCATAAAAATGTCCTATGGTCTACCTGAAGTGTAAATCTTGCTATAGTCTAATGAACTATGTGGGTTTGTGTAATATCCTTTTACATATGAAGCGATGTATGTTGATGATTCACCTGCATATGTTGGGATTATAACTCCTGTACCTACTAATAATTCTTCTGCTTCAAGTAACATCTCTGCTCTTTCTTGATCATCTACTGTTTGTCCTGCTTTGTCTAGTAACTCAGCAAATTTGTCTGCATCTGGCCCTTCCCAACCTGATTTAGTTGAGTTGAAGTAACCATCTACTGGATGATAAAGTTCTAATAATGCTGCTGGGTCATTATAGTATGGTCCCCATCCAGCTGTTGAGATATCATAATCTCCTTCATTCACTTTATCCCACATGATATTCCATTCCATCATATCGATAGTAATAGTCATACCAAGTTTTTCTTGCCATTCTTGCAATAACCACTCAGCTGATTTTTTTGAGTACTCTGTAGTACCACGAGTAGCATATCTTACCTTCATTTTAGCTGGATCTTCATCAAATCCTGCTTCTTTTAATCCTTCTACTAAAAGTGCTTTTGGATCTGGATATTTTTCTTGTAAGATTTTAACAATTTGGTTTTTGCCATCTACTCTTTCTGAGTATAGTTTATCTCCAACGTTAGTAACCTTTGGACACATTGAGTAAAGTGCTTCACCTTTTCCATGTCTTAGGTCGTCTAAGTATTTCTCTCTATCATATGATATTGATAGTGCTTGTCTTATCTTAGTGTTAGCTAAGTATTCATTTTGACAGTTTAAACCTAAGAACTCTGGTCCGTTACCTGGAGTTATTATTTGTCTAAATCTATCTCCTTCAGCTTCTATCAATTCTTGCCAGTCTGGATCATTTGTTCCTACTACGTCAATCTCTCCACTAATAAGTGCTTGGATTGAAGTTGCTGGCTCTTTAAGAACCTTTCTTTCCATTTTGTCTAGCTTGATATTTTCTACATCCCAATACTCTGGATTCTTTTCATAAGTCATTTGAACGTCTTGGTCCCAGCTAGTAGCTATGAAAGGTCCGTTCATAAGTACTTTATCTACTGATGAACCATATGTTTCTCCCCATTCTTCCCACTTATCTTGTCTTACTGGTTTAGCACCATTTAATAATTGTAAGAATGCTGAGAATGGTCTCTCTAATTGGAATTCAACTGTTTTCTCATCTATAGCAGTTACTCCAATATCTTCTGGTTGCTTGTCATACTCTGGAGTTTCTCCATCATTATATAAAGCTTCTGCGAAGTTTTCTATAACACCATCAAATAACCAAGCATTTGTTGAACCAGTAGCTGGTGTAGCCATAGTTCTGAAAGTAAATACAAAGTCATCTGCTGTAATTGGTTCTCCATCATGCCATTTAGCATTTTCTCTTATGTGGAATGTGTAAGTTTTTCCATCTTCACTTACATCCCAGCTTTCTGCAACTGCAGGCTTTAAGAATTGTTGTCCATCTTCGTCTGCAACTTTTTTAACTAAACTTTCAAGAATGATATCTTGTGCACCGTTATCTGGACCAGTTGTGTTTAATAATGGGTTAAGTCCTAAAACCGCACTGTTATCACTAAATACGAACTTTTGCTCTGCGTCCATTTCTTCAGTTTCTTCTGATGTTTCTTCTGTTGTTTCTCCATCTTCTGTTGTTTCTGGTTTAGCTGGTTCTTCAGCGTCTTTTCCGCCACATCCTGCTAAAACTCCCATTGATAGAACTAGGATTAACAGAAATGCAATGTACCTTTTCTTCATGTTTCCTACCCCCTAAAATTATTTAAGTGTTTTATTTATTGAAATAGTGAACAGATTTAAAATATTCACTTAATTCAAACTAAAGTAATCTTCAAACAATATTGAATAGTCTAACTTATTCAAATATTCCTTGGTTTGTATCTATACAGTATATATATTGCAATTAGCTTGCCAACTTGTAAGTCAGTGAAATACACAAGTTGTTTTTGCTAACCTTAATGCCGTCTTGTTTTTGGTACTTTTCGTCTCGTTTTTAAGACATTATCTTATAGCGTTTGATTTTTCCATGAAGGGTCTGCTTTGGAACATTTAGTTTCCTGGCAGCTGCAGCACAGTTGTTTTCAGTGTTCATCAAGGCAGATTTTATAATTTCCATCTCATACCTTTCAACTGCGTCCTTTAAATCAAAATCAAGACTTTCAAAGTCAAGATCTTCTGAATCTACTGTCTGTCTTTCTCTTGGCAGGTTTAGATCTTCCAGCTCTATATAGTCTCCTTCTGCAAAGTTCATGGATGACTCTATGGCATTTTGAAGTTCCCTTACATTACCTGACCAAGTTCTTTCTACAAACAAACTTAAAACCTCTGGTCTTATACCATTGATGTTTTTATGAAGCTTTTTATTACACTTATCTATAAATTTATTTACCAGTAAGGGTATATCTTCCTTTCTTTCCCTTAGTGGTGGTAGTTCAAAGTATATTACATTTAGTCTGTAATATAGGTCTTCCCTTAACTTATTTCCTTCTAGTAGTAATTCTGGTTCTACATTTGATGCTGCTATTATTCTAACGTCTACATGCTTGGTTTCTGTGCTACCAATTCTTCTTACTATACCATTTTCTATAACCCTAAGAAGTTTGGTTTGTAAGTTTATGTCCATAGAATTGATTTCATCTAGAAATAATGTCCCACCATCTGCCAGTTCAAAAAGTCCTGGCTTGTCCTTGGCTCCAGTAAAGCTTCCCTGTACTGTTCCAAAAAGAATACTCTCTAAGAGATTTTCTGGTAGGGCCCCACAGTTTTGTGCTATAAAGGGCTTTTCCCTTCTGATACTGGAATTGTGTATTCCCTGTACCAAAAGCTCCTTACCTGTACCTGTCTCTCCATATACGAATACTGGTGAGCTACTATTTGAAATTTTCAGAACTCTTTCCTTAAGCCCATCCATTCTTTCATTCTTACTTATTATATCATTAATAGTGTATTGAGTTCCATTGGGTAAAAATATTTCCTGATCTTTTGATTTCTCATATAGAGTATTTTGTAGCATAAGCACCTTTTCTGATAATTCCCTGACATGGGTTAGGTCTTTAAATATCTCTATAGCTCCCTTAACTTCACCTTCTTCTACTATAGGTATGGTAGAAGTTAAAATGGAGACTTCCTTTCCAACACAATTTGTATAGTTCTGTATGTAATCAATAATAGGTTCTTTACTATGTATGGCCTTACAAAGAATACTGCTTTTCCTGTCTAAGGATGGAAATACTTCAAATATATCCTTACCTATAGCTTTATCTACGTCATATCCTGTAATGGATGTTGAAGGTTCGTTGAAATAGACGATTTTTAAATCATGATCTATTACTATAACACCTTCGTCTAAATGCTTTATCATCAATTCTATCATGCTTTTGTAGTCCAATCAAACCACCATTCCTTTACTAGCAAGCTTTTTCAAAGTTATAGGTAAAGATTAGCCTAAATTAATAGACTAATCTTTTTCAACCTAACTAAATCTCTCTAGTTGCATTTTTAAGCCATGCTTTTCTCTCATTATCTAGGTGAGGTGCAAGCTTTTCATATACTGCCTTGTGGTAGTTATTTAACCATTTTTTTTCTTTTTCATTTAACATTGAAACCTCTATACCTCTTAAGTCTATTGGAGCAAATGAAATTACTTCAAATTCCATGAATTGTCCTCCATGCTCTGTCTCAAAGGCCTTTCTAACTACTACATCATTCTCTATTCTTACACCATGCAGACCAGCCTTGTATACTCCTGGTTCTATGGTAACTATCATTCCTTCTTCTAGAACAGTTGTATTTGGTCTAGGTGATATACTATGAGGTCCTTCATGAACATTTAGGAAATACCCTACACCATGACCTGTGCCACACTTATAGTCTAAACCTTCCTGCCACATTGGATAACGGCAAATTGCATCTAGCCTCTCACCTGTAGACCCATAAAGGAATTTAGAATCTAATAACATTGTATGTGATTTAAATGTTAAAGTGAAGTCTTTTTTCTCTTCTTCTGATATAGGTCCTAGGATAATAGTTCTTGTTATATCTGTAGTACCATCAAAATATTGTCCGCCTGAGTCAACTAGTAGCATACCTTCTTCCTTAAGTTCATCATTTGAACCTTCTTCAGTAGCTCTATAGTGCATCATAGCAGCATTGGCCTTGTAGCCTGCTATAGTGTTGAAACTAGGTTCTACGAAAAGTTCCCCTTCACGCCTAAAGTCCTCTAGCTTATCAGCTGCTGATACTTCTGTTACCTTTTCTCTTCCAACAGTTTCATCTAGCCAGTGGAAAAATTTAACCAAGGCAACTCCATCTCTAATATAGGCATTCTTTTGATTCTTTATCTCTGTTTCATTTTTTATAGCCTTTAATTCTGTTGTAATGTTTAAGCCTTTCACTATGTGGCAGTCACTTGGAATACCAGCATAAAGCCAAGCATTTACAAAGTTTGGATTTAAGTAAACAACACTTTCCTTTGAAATTCCTTCTAAAAAGTTTCTTACCCTACTATAATCCTCTATTTTAATTCCATTTTGAGTTAAATGGTTTCTTACTTCCTGGTCTAGCTTTTCTTCATTCACAAATAGGTAGGCCTCATCTAAGGATACTATAGCATAGGAGATTACCACTGGGTTACAGCTTACATCTCTTCCCCTAATATTATAAAGCCAAGCAATATCATCTAGGCTACCTATAACAGTGTGACTAGCAGATTTTTTCTTAAGTTGCTCTCTCACCTGTTCAATTTTTTCCTTTGCTGAATAACCTGTGTACTTTAACTCATGTACAAAAGCATCTGTCTTTGGTTCCTCCAGCCTATCTTCCCATATAGGATCTATTAAATCATCTTCTATATTGAAATTGATTTCCTTTCTTCCCATAGCTGCCTTTAGAGTATCTAGACCAGCTTGAGGGAAGTTCTTTCCATCAAATCCAATAGTAGACTTATCATCTAAGTTTTCTGCTAACCATTCACTATAAGTTGGGTATCCTGGAATACCTATCTTATAAAGTTCAAACTCTGAACCTTCAAGTTCTTTAGCTGCCTGAATAAAATATCTACCATCTGTCCAAAGTATAGCCTTATCTTCAGTTACAACTGCAGTACCTGCTGAACCTGTGAATCCTGTTAGCCAAACTCTTGTTTGATAGTAGTCTGCTAGGTATTCACTTTGATGAGGATCTGAAGTTGGAACTATATAAGCATCTATAGCTTTTTCCTTCATTAGTTTCCTTAGTGCCTTTATTTTTTCATTCACATTCATGACCAGTTAGCCTCCTTTAAAGTAAATTATACCATAAATATCACAATGGTGAAAATGTTTTTGCAAAATAAAAATTATTTAGACATTTCCTGTGACTTTTTAGTACAAGCTCTCATAGCTGAAATAACAGCATCTCTAAAGCCTTTTTCCTCTAGTTTAGCTACAGCTTCTATAGTTGTTCCTGCTGGTGAAGAAACCATGTCTTTTAGGACACCTGGGTGCATTCCTGTTTCTAAAACCATTTTAGCTGAACCTAAAACTGCCTGAGCTGCAAATCTATAGGCCTGTGGTCTTGGCATTCCGTCTAGTACTGCTGCATCTGCCATAGCCTCTATAAACATATATACATAGGCTGGTGATGATCCACTTACAGATGTTACAGCGTCCATTAGGTATTCTTGAACTTTTTCAGCCTTACCAAAGCTATTGAACATATCTTCTATTACCTTAAACTCTTCCTCTGTAACTGCTTCACTAGGGCATAGAGCTGACATTCCTTCACCTACTAGGGCAGGAGTGTTAGGCATAACTCTTACTACCTTCATTTGACGGCCAAAGTTAGCTTCTGTATCAGCAATAGCTTTTCCTGCCGCTATTGTAACTATAATTGCATCTTCCTTAACTGCATCCTTGATTTGCTTTATGATCATCGGATATAGGTTAGGCTTAATTGAAAGAACTATAATATCTGCTTTTTTTGCTAGCTCACAATTGTCTGTTGTAACATTTACACCTAATTTCTTATGTACGTCTTTTAATCCCTCTTCAAATATATCAGAAACTATAATATCTTCTGCTGCAAATAGATTGGCATTGATTATACCACCTATCATAGCTCTACCCATATTTCCATTACCTATAAAACCTAATGTTTTACTCATTTGTAATTCCTCCTTTTTTTATCCTACATTCCTTAACTTATGAATATAGAGAAGAAGACCAGAGTCCTCTTCTCTATTATGATAAATCTTTTAACTCAATTATTCAAATTTTATTATCTTATTTACTCAAAAGTTTGTTCTGTTCTTGCTATGATTTCATCTTGTAAAGCCTTGTCTAGGTTTCCAAAATAATCACTATAGCCTGCTACCCTAACAATTAAATTCTTATAGTCATCTGGATTTTCTTGAGCATCTAAAAGTGTATCCCTGTCTATAATATTAAACTGAATATGGTGACCATCCATAGTGAAATAAGCCCTAACAAAGTGAGCCAGGTTATCTAGTCCATCTTCACCAGCTACTATAGAAGGTGTAAACTTTTGATTTAATAAGGTTCCACCAGTCTTAATGTGGTCCATCTTTGAAGCTGATTTAATAACTCCTGTAGGTCCTGAAGTATCTGCTCCTTTTGAAGGTGAAATACCATCTGCTAGTGGTAAGTGAGCCAGTCTACCATCTGTAGTAGCTCCTATAACTGATCCAAAGTAAACATGGCAGGTTGTAGGTAGCATATTTATTCTATGAACTCCGCCCTTACCATTTGGTCTACCTGTAACCTCGTCATAGTAGGCATTGAAGACATCCTGCATTATAGTATCAGCATAGTCATCATCATTACCATACTTAGGAGTTTTTCTAGTTACTTGGTAGTGTAATTCTTCATAGCCTTCAAAATTAGCCTCTACAGCCTTTAGAAGCTCATCCATACTTACCTTCTTTTCATCAAATACATTGTATTTAATACTTGAAAGAGCGTCAGTAATATTACCTATACCAACACCTTGGATATAGCTTGTGTTATATCTTGCACCACCTGCATTGTAATCCTTTCCTTCTGATATACAGTCATCAATTATAACTGATAGGAAAGGTACTGGCATCTTAGTAGCATAAAGTCTTTCAATTACTCTGTTACCTCTAACCTTTATATCTATAAAGTGTTCCATCTGAGCCTTGAAAGCTTCAAATAATTCATCATAAGTTTCAAAGTCTCTTGGATCACCAGTCTTTATACCTAATTGCTTTCCACTAATAGGATCTAGTCCATTATTTAGGGTTATTTCTAAAACCTTTGGAAGGTTAAAATATCCTGTTAGGATAAATGATTCCTTACCAAAAGCACCTGTTTCAACACAGCCTGAGTTACCGCCATCTCTTGCGTCTTCTATAGATTTTCCTGCCCTTAACATCTCTTGAATTACAGTATCTGTATTGAAGATTGATGGTTGACCCCAACCCTTTCTAACTATCTTTAAGGCTCTTTTTAAGAATTTTTGTGGAGTCTTCTTGCTGATTTGAACATTTGAGCTTGGTTGAAGAAGCTTCATTTCATCTATAACATCTAAAACCAAGTAGCTAACTTCGTTTACACCATCAGTACCATCTGTTTTTAAACCACCACTGTTTATATTGGCAAAGTCTGTATAAGTTCCACTTTCCTTTAGGGTAACTCCTACTTTTGGAGGAGCTGGTTGGTTGTTAAACTTCACCCAGAAACATTGCAGTAGTTCTTCTGCTTCTTCACGACTTAAAGTTCCCTCAGAAGTTTCCTTTTCATAGAAAGGATTTAAGTGCTGGTCCAGTCTTCCTGGGTTAAATGAATCCCATGGATTTAACTCTGTAATTACACATAGGTGTACAAACCAGTACATTTGTAGGGCTTCTCTGAAAGTTCTTGGAGCCTTTCTTGGTACATGGGCACAAACCTCTGATATTTCTAGAAGCTCTTCTTTTCTTTTTGGATCACTTTCTTTTTCTGCTAGCTCCTTAGCATATTCTGAGTATCTGTCTCCCAATATCATAACTGCATCACAAGCAATGCTCATACCCTTTAATTGGTTAAGCTTATCTAGAGCCCTATCATCATTAAGGTAATCAAGATTTTCTATTTCTTCATGAATTCTCTTTTGGAAGTCCTCAAAACCATTTTCAAAAACTTTTTTATCGGCTACAGTGTGTCCTGGTCCTCTTTGTTCCATGAACTCAGTGAATATACCTGCATAGTAGCAGTCCTTCCACTGGTCTGTCATATTTTCTAGAATATGGTGTCTCATAGATCTTTTTTCCCAGTAAGGAATTATAGTTTCTTCTTGAAGCTTCATGTCTTCGTCCCTAACTTTAAAGGAAATCTTCTCTCTCTTGTTCATTATTTCCATATCTTCAACTGTGTGACAGCATAGCTCTGGATAGGTTGGAGTTGCAGCTGGTGCCTCTCCTCTTTCACCCACTATTAGTTCTCCATCATTAATACACAACTTCTTATTGGACATAATCTCCTTAAGCACCAATCCTCTAAGTTCTGGTGTGGAAACTGCACCTTCGTATTTTTTATAAGTTGCATCTACGATCTTTGCCCTCTCCATAGAGATATAAGGAACTGCATTAACACTTTCTTCTCTTAACTTCTTAACTCTCTCAGTTTTCATCAAAACTAGCCCCCTATCTTCACTTTTATATTATTTTCTTCAAACTTATTTTTTATTTCTTCAATTCTCTCATCACTAGGTTTTTTCATTGATTCTAACTTGTATTCCAAATCAAGTCTTCCATATTTGTCTTTCCCCATATCATGATAAGGAATTAAGTTTATCTGCTCAATGTTTACATTTTTATTTAAAAAGTCAATTACAGCTTCTATGTTGTCCATGCCATCATTAATACCTGATATTATAGGCATTCTTATAAAGATTCTCTTGCCCCTAGCTGAAATTTCCTTTAAATTGTCTAATATTTGTTGGTTTGATACTCCTGTGTATTTCTTATGAAGCTGATCATCCATCTGCTTTATGTCAAACATAAAAAGATCTACATAGTCTATTACCCTCTCTATGTTTTCCCACTTAGCATAGCCTGAAGTATCTAGGGCAGTATGTATGTCCACAGCCTTACACTTCTTTAATACAGCTTCTAAAAAATCTATTTGTACCAGAGGCTCTCCTCCAGAAAAAGTTACTCCACCATTGGATTCGTCGTAAAATACCTGGTCTTTTTTAACTTCCTTAAAAACCTCATCAACTGTCATTTCCTTGCCGACAAATTCTCTGGCATCATGGATACAGGTGTCAGTACATATTCCACAAGCTACACAGTCTGACTTGTTTTCTAAAACAGCCTTACCATCTACTATCTTTAAACCTTTTTGGCTACACTTGGCAGCACACTTACCGCAACCTACACATTTATTAGCAAATACCATAACCTCTCCCTTTAAGTTCTGACTTTCTGGGTTATGACACCACCAGCATCTTAAAGGGCAACCCTTTAAAAAAACCGTTGTCCTAATTCCTGGTCCATCATGTATGGCATATTTTTGAATATTTATTATAGTGCCTTTCATAAGTAACACCTCTTTAAGATTCTTTTTCTTCCTCTACTTTACTTTCATCTTTCAAGTAGTTAGGAATATTAACCGCTACAATTTTTACCATTTTTCTTGTCTTATTTGCCCAATTGTGGACCTGGATTGAACTGTAGTGAGCACTATCTCCTGGATAGAGCTGATATTCTGTATCATTAACTACCAGGGATAAGATCCCCTCAAGAACATATACAAATTCTTCACCATGATGGCTGTAAACATCTACATCTTCAACTTCATCCATAGGTAGTATCTCTATAAATCTTGGTAACATTTCTCTTTTATGAGTGTGATTTGTTAAATTATATATAATGTTATTGTTTATAACTTGGCAAACTTCTTTTTCATAGCTTTTCAAAACTATTTCCTTCTTATCCTTTGGTACAGAAAAGAAATAGGTTACGTCCACAGAGAGAACCTCTGCTATTTTCTCTAAAGAATCTATAGCGATAGTTGTCAAACCTCTTTCTAGCTGTGATAGGAATCCTATTGAAAATCCTGTCTTTTCACTTAGGTCCTTCAGAGTCATGCTATTAGATGTCCTAAGATCCTTTATTTTTTTCCCCACATTATTGCTCATTTTGCTACCTCCTTTAGGTAGTTTGATATCTTCTTAACTTTATTATATAAAAATTAACTAACTTTGTCTAGTTTTTTTAAGTATTACTTAACTAGTTTTTATGTTTTTAAAACTTTTATCCCAGATTCCCAGGATTTTTTGTTAAATAACTGCTTTATTTATTATTTCTGTGGTATTATTTCATATATGTAAAAATTATTTTTTCTAATAAAATAGGGAGTAGCCTATCTACTCCCTAAGGTTTTCTCTTCATATTTTATAAACATAAGGGCTACCCCTATGGCTGTAAGGCCTGCTACTATCTTACTTGCAAAAAATGGCACCACAGCTTCTGATGAAACACTGGAAACAAAGCCCAGCTGCCCTCCTAGTATAAAGGCACCACTAACAGAAAAGGCTGCGTTGATCATCTGTCCCTTCCAGTCCATCTTGTTAAATATGGCAAGCATAGGTACTACGTTTACCAGGGAGGTAAACATACCCATTATAGATGTTTCATTTATGCCTATCTTCTTACTTATATTTTCTAGATTATATCTTAAAATCTTTGAAAGAAAGGCTATAAGTGAGTAGGCTCCCGAAAGTATAACTGCAACCTTAGCCACTACTATTAAACCTTCTTCAAAGGGTATCATTCCCTTTATAATCTTAATTCCCAGCATAAAATCTAAGATACTAAACATTAGTCCCACTAGACTTATAGTAGTTATAAACTTACCCAAGGCTATAAAAAGGGCTATGGTTTTTTGGGGAATCTTTATTAGGGATAGTGATATAACAAAGGCTATAACTATAACTGGTATTAGATTTAATAATAAGGTACTTAAATTTATGCCCATCATAATACCTGCTACAAACATTCCTATTGGTACTGTTACTATTCCACATAGGGCTCCCTTAGAAAAATACTCAAAGTCCAGATCTTTTACAATGCTGGTAGCTGCTGGTATGGTAAAGGATATGGTTGTACCCAGCATAGAAGCTAGGATCAAACCTGATAGCTCTATCATTTCCTTACTTTGTCCAATTTCTAAACTTGAGGTGTAGCCTCCCATATCTGTAGCCAGTAGGGAACTTATGAATACAGAAGGATCGGCCTTTATCATATTTCCAAAAGGTACAAGTACTGGCGCCAAGCCCCTGGCTATAACTGGTGATAGGCAGTAGATTCCTATCATGGAAAGTGAAAAAGTTCCCATCTCTCTCATACCAGCCTCAAATCTTGAGCCATAACCATATTTATTTCCAAAAATTTTATCTATAGCACCTAACAGTGAACAGATAATTAGTAAAATTAAAATCCCTTGACTCATTTCTTGCCCCTTTCTAAGTTTTAATCTTATTTTTAATCAGTCACACTATTATAACACAATTTTTATAAAATAGTGAAGAATAAATGACTAGTTAAATATTTCTCTAACTGGCTAAATATCTTTATTAGAGTCCTCTTTCCAAACTATTAAGATATCTTATCTGGTTTTATCTACAAAAAAGGTAGGTGGATTAAAATCCTACCTACCTTTGTATTATTCTACTATCAAATCTGTCTTAAGCTTAGGAGCTAAAGATATAGTATCTGCTACTGGACAAGTTTTATCTATAAAACTAACAAAATCCTCTAACTTCTCTTTAGGTAAATCTGACTTAATATAAAATTTTGTTCTAATTTCTGATAATCCTATTTTAGCCTCAGGATTCTTACCCATAAATCCATCAGGATCCAAATCTCCCTCTACTTCTACCCTAATTTCATCATATTTAATGCCCTTTGCCTTTGCAAAGCACTGAGCTACTATACACTTACATGCTCCAAGAGCTGATAAAGTAGCTTCTATAGGGTTCATCCCCTCATCACTACCGCCTAGTTCCTTGGGCTCGTCTAAAATAAACTTATGTCCTCTTGCCTCTACTTCTACCTTTAAACCCTCAACCACTTTTGCTGATGCCTTCATTACTTCTACAGCCATCTATACTCCTCCTCAAATAAATCTATAGTTAAACTATCTATGATTATAGTTGACTAATATAGACTTGGTCAACGACTATAAGCTAATATGATATAGCTATAATAGGCTATAAAATAAGTTTATATACCCTAGGGGTCTAGGGCAATATTTTCCTAGAGAACTATATTTTCCTGTCTTTCTTCTAGAAAGGCCTCTATGTTGTCAAAGGTAATATTAGCTCTTCTTACCATAGCTTCTTCTGTTGCAAAGCCAATATGTGGTGTTAGGACAGCATTTTTGCAGGCCAAAAGAGGCTCATCTAGATTTAAAGGTGGCTCTATATCAAAAACATCTATTCCTGCAGCTAGTATTTCCTTCTGATCCAAGGCTTTAACCAATGCTTCACTGTCTATTATTGGTCCTCTAGCTGTATTTATAAGTATTGCTTCTTTTTTCATTAGTTCCAGTTCTCTTTTTCCTATTATATGTCTTGTATCTTCATTTAACGGTAAATGAAGACTTACTATGTCACTTTCCCTTAAAAGACTTTCTAAGTCCATATATTCTATTCCAAGGTCTAAAAGTTCCTTGTTTTCACTTCTATTATAGGCTAGAACCTTACAGCCAAAGGCTCTGGATATTTTAGCCATAT
Source organism: Tissierellales bacterium (assembly GCA_030152145.1). GTDB lineage: Bacteria > Bacillota > Clostridia > Tissierellales > JASKZW01 > JASLIL01. Next base: position 913 of record JASLIL010000018.1, on the reverse strand, counting down.
GACTACCTATAGCTCCTGTTCCCACTATGCCTATAGTTTTTCCATAAAGGTCTATCTGCCTAAAACCCAGCTTAGTTTCTCCCTGTCTAGTTAACTTGTCTAGGCTAACTATATTTCTATATATAGATAGGATTAGACCAATAGCTAGTTCTGCCACACTAGCTGTACTATAGCCTGCTGCATTACTTACTTTGATTTCCTCTTCCCTACAAGCCTCTAAATCTACATGGTCTACTCCAGTAAATGCAACTGCTATATACTTAAGATTTTTAGCATGTCTAATGACCTCTCCCTTTAGAGGTGAATTTGCTATTACAAGTATGTCTGTATCTTCAACCCTCTTTTTTTCTTCCTCCAGTGACTGGGCCTTCTTATTGTAAACTATAAGCTCATGCCCCTTATCTGTTAGACTTTTAAATATTTCCCTTAGTAGGTTTTCTTCTACTGCTAAGGGCTCTAAAATAGTGATTTTCATTTTATTCCTCCTTTATCTACTATGATTATACTAGAAATTAATTATTAATCTATAAAAATTATTAGTTGGGAAAAATAATAGAACTAGGGTTAACCCTAGTTCTATCTATTTTTCTAAAATCTGAAATATTTCTTCTAAATCTGGTAGCTCAGATAATTCATAGTTTTTCTTCCAAATTAAATTTAAGTTTTCATCCAGTAAAAAATTAGCTCTTCCAGATGCATTAAGTTTACTTTCATACACACCAAAGTTTTTTGTAACTTCTGCAAAAGGATTATAGTCAGATAAAATTATAAGTTTATCCAATGATAGAGCCTTTGCCCAAGCTGATTTAGATGGAGCTGAGTCTACACTTAATCCTAAGGCTACCACACCTAAATCACTAAACTTTTCAAAATTCTTTTCCAAATCTCTCATCTGATCTGTACAAATAGAGGT
>JASLIL010000008.1 GCA_030152145.1 Tissierellales bacterium | reverse complement strand
CTATAGATAAGAAAATTAAGGTAGGTTTTCCTATAATATATAGAACAGATAAATTGGATACCAAACTAGTAGAAGGTTTTATAGAATTTTTAGAATCAACCTTTAGAACTGTAGATTTTATAAGTATAGAGATATTTATAGAGGAGTGCAATGAAAATAAACTCCCATTTGATATACTTGAATATTTAGATTGGAGGAGAATATTTTATAAAAAATTTAATAAAGACTACATTCATTTAAGAGATTTATTTAATGGAAAGGATTTAACTAACTTAGAGTTTTATATTTTTGATTTGGTGAAAGATTCTGGTTTCTTTGATCATGATGTATTTACAATAGATGAATTTGAGTTAGATAGAATAAGACAAAATTTAAATTTAACTTATTATGATGAAGGGATTTTTACTGGATTAAATTTAGTAGAAGAGAAGAGTGATTTACCCACCATAGGTGGTGGAGCTCTTTTTACAAGCAGTGGGTTAAAAAAGTATAATTATCATCTTTATTGTATATTAGCTAAGCTTGGTGGAGAACTGGTAGAGATTGGTAATAACTTTATAATTACCAAAAAGGACAATTCAGTACAAGCTCTTATATATAATTATAGAGATTATGATTGTATTTGCTTAAAGACACAGGCAAGTAGTTTAAATACTTATAATAGTAAACTTGGACTTAAGAATATAGAACTTAGTATAGCTAGCTTGAATGGCAAGTATGAATTGAGGGAATATAGTCTTTCAAGGGAAGAGGGATCTGCCTATTACAATTGGATGAAAATGGGTGGCCCTAGAATCTTGAAAGAAGAAGAATTAAGATATATTGGAGGTAGGTGTTTGCCTAGTATGGAAGTAAAAGAGTTTAAGGTTAAGGAAGGAGATTGCTTTAGAGATAGTTATCTTATCCCAACTTATGGATTGAAATTTATTACTATAGATAAGATATTTTAAGATAAAAAACAGGCTCTTAGGGCCTGTTTTAATTATTTAAAATCATTTTCAAATTCAGCTAGAGATCTTTCTAGAAGTGTAACTGTGTAGGCTAATGTTGGTCCACCGCCAAAGGCTATTGCTACCATGGCAGCATCCATGATTTCTTCTTTAGTTAAACCAGCTTTTAAAGCATTGTAGGCATGTCCTACAATACAATATTCACATCTTAAGTGAACAGATAGGGCTATACTAATTAACTCCTTAGTTTTCAAATCAATTTTACTGTCCTTGAAAACTTCATTTGAAAAGTTTCCGAAAGCTGATAGTTCATTGGGATTCATCTTTGATACTGTTTTCATACCACTCATATAGTCTTGTAAAGCTTGCCTTGGATCTAACATTAGTAAAACCTCCATTTAATTTTAAATTTTTACTTTTATACTATTAATTACCATTGTAACATATTAGACTATACCTGTATAGGGTAATTAAGTTTCTTGAAAATAAAGACAACTTATTGTTGCCTTTATTTGGGGAAGGATCTTAAAATCTATAACAATCTATATAGGAATAAACATAATTTAAGAGGCCTTGGCCTCTACCATTTAATATTATAGCACAGAAATAAAATAATCCTATACTTATATTTATATTTAATATCTATAGAAGTCCTATAAGAAAGACCTATATTAAATCTAGTTTTTAACTACACTTATAGTGTCATTTCTTACTATTTCCTTAAAGTTATTGTAGTGACTTTTTACTGCCTTATAGATTGAAGGATCATAGTTATTTACCCTCAGTTCCTCTCTAAGCTTTTCTATTATGTATTCAAATTTTTCGTCACACTGTTCCTCGTAAAGGGAGCCCTTTTGGATTAATTTTAGACTGTTTTCTTCATTGGACTTTTTAATTAGATCTAGTTTACTTGTATATTCTTTTTTTAGGCCTTCTAGTTCATCCATATATTTAGAAAGTATTTCTCTTTCCTTGGTTTGAAGATCTTTTCTGGCTAGGGCTTTTTCCAGTGGGTTTTCTACTATATCTATACTCTTATCAGCCTGAAGCAAGTAGTAAAAGGCAAATTCTAAGGTTTTTTTATTTACTATGGCTATTATTAGAATAAGTATAAGTAGTAGGGGAATTATAGTTTTAAGATATTTTTTCATAGCAATCCTCCTTAAAATTATTATATCATAAGAATATTATAATAAGCATAAAAAAACCTGACCTAGGTCAGGTTTTTTGGGATTTTACAATAACTAGAATCATACATGTGGGGAGTAATAACTCTAGTTTAAATATATATAAAAAAGGCTTGTTTCATTAACCAATTATAATATAACCCAAAATCCGGCTTTAATCCAATAGAAATACATTATAGTAAAGGTTCATATATAAATACTATAGATAGGCAGAAAAAAAGCCCAGTATTCTGGGCCTTTTCCTATCTTGTTATATAGCTTGTATAGTCTGACTCCATAAGGTTATTTGATTTATCCATTATATACCTTGGATTCTCCTTAAAGTTAAGTTGGTATTGGTCATTGTTTTTATTATTTGAGACTGTAAGCCTAACTTTATTACCACTAACAGATGTTTTCAGATCATTAGAGTCAACCTTTCTATTTGTTGTAAGGTTTAGAAGATCTATATCTAAGGCAATAAGGGCCTCTGCTGTAGAACTCAGGTCTTCAGTAAAAGGAATTGTAATGGTGTTTCTTTCCATATAGAATACATCCCTATTTGAATCTACCTTAGGAGCAACCTTATCTAAAACTTTTCTGCTAGTTGACACTGCATTAGTTCCTATTATGGTTTCAATGTATTGAGGATCTCTAATCTTTAATTCAGAGCCTAGAGTTGTTACTGGATATCTAAGCTTTAAAATAACCTTTACTGAGCCATCTACACTAGTATCTGTAATATAATTTTCTCCTGAATCTAGGCTAAAGGCATAGGAACTAGCCTTAGTTATAGGTTGAGAGAAAGTTAGTTCAATGGTCTTACTGTCTACCAGGCTGGCATTTTCCAACCTGGCATTGCCTGTTTCAGCCTTATCGAAATTTAAAGTTCTAGGTTCTATTAGATTACCAGTTTTAGATTTTAATCCAGAAACTTGAATTTCTTTTAGATTGCCATCTTCACCTATACGGACTTCTCTTCCATCAATGGTTCTAGGAAGAGTTATAATTACACTTTTATTGTCTCCAACAGGATTAAATTCAGTGTTTTTATCCATGTATATTAACCTGTTATTAAACTTCAAAAGGTAGTTGGATGGATCAGTTACTGTTTGCATGTCCATCTCCTTGGAAAAACTTAGGATTACTTCCCTTCTATAGCCAGAGTAGCTGTCAACTACTGGCATTTCAGTGTCTGCAATAATAAATTCTCTTTCGAAGTTTTTCATTATATTATGTCTGTCTGAAGTATCCTGGATATCTTTAATAGTTAACTTTGAACTACCTATAGCTAGGGGTCTAGCTAGTATTATCTTAAAGTTTCTACCGTATCCTTCTATATCTCTTATAGGCACTATTTGCCCCTTGTTATCTTTAATAGTATAGTTTTCCTTGTTACTAGCATTTACATTTTTGCTGTAGATAAGTTCAATAGCTTTATTATTATCTACTATATTTGCATCTACAACTTTTGGTGTGCTAGTGTCTGCAATAGGTTTTATTGCATATTGAATTTCTTTTGCTTGGTTTCCAAAGAAGTCTCTTATACCAGAAAGGTATATAGTAGTAGTTTCTTCAGATAGCTGAGATACTCCTGAAAAGTCAAGATATAAGAGGTTGTTTTTCACCTTTATATCTGAAGGATACATTTTATTAGAGTACTTATAGAAATAAATATCTCTTAGATTTAAATTTTTACCATCTACATCTCTGTCAAACTCAAGGACAGCTTGATCTAAACTTGCATTTCCACCTATTACCACAGGGGAAGTCTTAGTGTCTAAAACTTCAAAGGAAAGTTGATCTTCTGTGCTTTTAAAGCCAGCATAGTCATATAAAGATAGTATGGATATGCTGTGTTTACCATCTGACAGTGGATTTCCCTTTAAGTCTAATATAATTATGTTTTCATTGTTGTAGTCAAGAACTCCATAGAACCTTTTATCATCAATCCTAAAATCTGATGGAGATGGATATTTTATAGGTTCTGAAAGAGTTATCTTTACTCTTTGGTTGCCAATAGCCTCTGCCTTGATTACTCTAGGGTGGGCATTATCACTGGCACTAAAGTTTTCTTTTAGGTTAAGACTTTCTCCATTTGCACTTCTTATGCTAGGACTAGCTACTGTATAGTTTCTGGTATTTTGCATTTCTACATTCTTATCTAGGGTTAGAACTACTGTTTTATTGTCATTTTCCAGCCTAGATGAAAGAATAGGTCCAGCACTGGTGGTGAAATTATTTTTTTGAAGTGCAAAGCTTCTATCTACTGGCTTATTAAAGTTTAACTTTATTTCCTTTAAGTTATCTGCAACTACAGATAAAAGCTCAAAAGGTAATTCATTAACCTTAAGGTCAGATGTCTTAGAGGTTTGATTTTTGTTCTGGAAGTAGTAGGAGTAGTTTCCACTTGGAACTCCCTTAAATTCTACTTCAAAATTTCCATCAACATCTATAACAGTTTCTTTTTCCAGTGTTTTTTGGTTTTCCTTTGATTTTAGGACAACCTTAATTTTTCCAGTATTTTTTGTAGCTCCTATTATCTTTACATTATCTTTTACAACATTAGCTTTTGCTTCTACTTTAAATGTATCTGGTATCTTTAGGTTAAGCTGTTCTGCCAGGCTTACATTTTTATCCTTCATATTTGTTCTTAGAGCATTTAGTGTCATAGCAGCCATCAGGCCTCTAGTAGTTTTTGTTTTAGGATCTTTGTCCAGGTTATTCATTAGGCCTATTTCCTTGGCCTTATCTGGCACACTATACCAGTCTTCAGATTCCTCAGTGTAGCCTAGGGCTCTAAGTAGGGCTGTTTGGTATTCCTGTACTGTAAGAATCCTACTGTAGCCAAATATTGTGTCTGTGGATCCCTTTATAAGGCCCTTGTTTACAGACCAGCTAATATAAGGCTTGTAAAAGGGATTCTTGATATCCACAAACTTGGTTTTTGGAGAAGTTTTTCCTGCTAGATCATACTCTCCATGTAGTCTGCTAAGTAGAACTACCATTTCTTCTCTTTTAAATCCTTGATCTAATTTTAGGTCCCCGCTTGCAGTTCCAAGTAGTATTTCTTGGTCTTTTAATATAGCTCCTGCAGTTTCATATAAATCTTTTTCTAGGTTTTCTCCATATACTGGTGAGAAAACTGATATGATTATAGATAAAGCGAGAACTAGTGAAATATTTCTTTTCATTAACATTCTCCTTTCTTAACTTATG
>JASLIL010000002.1 GCA_030152145.1 Tissierellales bacterium | reverse complement strand
ATTCTTACTTATTGTTCTTATATCATAAGTTACTAATACATACATTATATCACTTCCACATAAATGGTGGGTATCCATCTATGTCTCCACGTAAATATCTTGCTAATAACATGGATTGACAAAATGGAACTAACCCCCATTCTATTTTTTCCCTTAAAAAGGGATGGGTTAATTTTTTCTGCTTTCTTTCCTGCCATAATTTTATAATCTTTTTTCGACAGTTATCTTTCATTGTTACTGCACCACTGTCTTCTATTATAAAATCATTTATATTTACTTGTTTTAGATTTATTAAAGATATTACAAACCTATCTGCAACTGGAGATCTAAGCTCTTCTATAAGATCTAAAGCAAGGGATATTCTACCTGGTCTATCTGTATGCATAAGACCTGCATAGGGATCTAGACCCACTGATTCTAATGCACTGGCTATATCATTAGATAGTATAGAGTAAACATAGGACAGCATAGCATTTACTGGATTCATAGGTGGTCTTCTGCTTCTTGAATTGAATTCAAAATCCTCTTTTTGATTTAAAATCATTTCATCAAAACATGAAAAATACTTTACCTGAGCAGCCCCCTCTATTCCTCGTAGTTCATCCTTATCAACTACGGAAATAGTCCTATCTATCAAATTTGTTAAATCCCTGGATACCCTCTCTAAATGTCCTGTATTTATCCTATTTTTATACTGTCTAATATATCTTTCTATAGTCCATTTTTCATTATATATTTTAGCACATATTATATTTTTTGATATTTCTAAGCTTTTTTCCTCATTGTCTGCTTCTCTATATTGTTGTCTTCTAAGCAAAATATTTCCTGTAGATTCTCCCTGGATTCTTGCTATAAATCTGCCTGTAGGTTTTAAGTAGCAGATTCCAATATCATTTTCCATGCATTTTTTTATCAAGTGAGGACTCATTCCTAAATATGAAAATAGAACTATGTCCTCTAAATTATGAAGCGGATACCTTACTAAAATTTTTCCATCTCTTTTAACTAATATATTTTCTCCAGATGAAGCTAAATATACATCAGGCAGGGTTATATAAAGTGTATTTAATAATTTTTTCATTCTTCCAACCTCATTTTCATGTACTCGGATACTGACATACTATTTTCTAGCTCTGGTAAACACAAATCTTTCAAAGAGCATGATCTACACTTATTTGTTCTTTTAACTTTTGGTGTATAACTTCTTTCGTAGTAATTGTTCATTTCCTTTAATATTGATTTTAATTCAGATCTTAGACTGTCTGTAAAATCTACATTCATCCTTCTCCTAGTTTCAAAGTAAAAGCAAGCTCCTTGATCTATTGTTAGACCAAGCATTTCCTCTAGACACATAGCCTGTGCTAATAGTTGCATCGTGTCACTTAAATCAGTTTTAGGCTTTCCCCTTTTGTATTCTATAGGGAATACCTTATATTTTTTATCATACTTACTAAAATATTCTCCTCTGCTATCAGGTTGTAATTCTACTAGGTCGCATATACCTTGAATTTTCAGTTCATGAGATACTACTGGAAGGGATCTAAGTATTCTAATCCCTTCCTTTAATTCTATATTGGCAGTATTATCTACTCTTTCATGTCTAATTTGTCCATCTATTGTAAAGTAATTTTCTGCCCATAGTTGTTCTATGTGTATTAAGGCCCACTGTCTTCTACAAAATACAAAATGTTGGATTCCTGATAGTAACAGATAGTCGCTAGCAGGAGTATAGCTTGTCTTATTCCATACTTGATCCATACTAGATACCCTTAATTTTTTCTAATTTCAAACCTTTTTCCTCATAAAGTTTATAGTTTTCTTCATCAAGACAGATATTATAATCTTCATAAGATCTAGGTTTTTGTACTCCATCTTTTAAGTCTGCTTTGACTAATCTGTGTACTTTTGCTGATGAAGCTGTTCCCAGCTTACTATTATGTTCAAACCAATATATATCCTTTACTTCCATACTTCCTTCTGGTCTTGCTGAAGACATGTCATTTACAAATAATGTTCTTAGGCTTTCTTTTATTATCTCTGCATCTTCATGGCTAAAGCCTGTTTTTTCTGCAAAATAGCAGTTGATACTACCTGCTAGCCTGTAAACTCCAAAGTCTACAAAGTGCTTAGTACCCATGGTATCACTTGACCTGCCTCCCTTTTCTGATTTCATTCCATTGGTACTTCTTGTTATCTGCATACTTATTATATCTACAGGACTTAAACTTTTAGCTAAGCTAACTGATACCGGTCCCCTTATTCCTATAGAACGACTTTGAAAGGTCATAACTTGACCAAAACTTCTTACATCTAACCACTTTTCACAAGATTTTTCTACAACTTCAGAGTCTTCTTGCTTTTTCTTAAACTCTGCATCAAATCTTTCCTCAAGGGATTGGTGTCCATCTTTTATCCTATCATTTGATTGTACAAATATTTCAATGTCTTCTTCCAGTTCTTCCATTCTATTTCTGATTTTTCTCTTAATACATACATCTGATACCTCTCCAAATCCATCATAATCTGTTCTAGGCATATTGCCCATTAATGGGTCTCCATTAGGATTGGCATTACTAACAGTAAAGAACATTACAAAGTCTATCTTTTTATTTAGAGTTGTCATAGTATATCCTCCTTATATTTAAAGTTTAGCTTTAATCTTCTTTTCTTTTATATCTTTCATTCTTTTGATAATAGTATCCTAGTATAAAATCCTCATCTAAGGAACTTCTGTTGTCTCCAGTTGTTTCGCTGAGTTCTAAAATCTTAACTGTTATTTCTGTAATTAGCTTGTCGTAGTAAATAAAAGAAGCAATGTTTTGCCTTTTTAAGATATTCATATAGGGCTTTACCTTGCTTTCTAGTATAAGTCTGGTTCTTTCTGGGCTTCTTATCATAGAGCTCCAGAGCCTATCTGCATTGGTTAGTCTACTGCCATTTTTCTGTCTTATTGCGGTATCTTCTATTGCTTCGTAGATAGCCATAAGCTTTCCATAGTAAAAGCTTTTATTGTTCTTCAAGATCTCTACCTCCTCTAATTTATCGTGATATATCATTGTATTTTTGTAATCATAAAATGCTTTCTTCCTTAAGGCAGATCCAATAAATACTGCTTGATTCAAAGTCTTTTTATAGGAGCTTTTGTTTTTTAAATTATTATGGGCTGCTTTTAAGATATTATGAGGTATTTTTTTTGACTCTACTATACAGGGGATTAAGCTTTCTATACTAGCTTTTTTTAAGGCCTTGTTTTCACAAGATATATAGCCTTTATTAGTCTCCCCACCATAGGAAAAATTGACAATTTCATTTAGGCTAGGAGATTTTACTATATTTTTTTTTGATTTAAAGTCATAAAATGACCATTGAGTAGTGGTATACCAGTTTTTAACTCTTTCATAGGCCTGGGACCTTGATAAGCTGTTAAAATACTTAACTGACACTCTACCATTACTAATTTTTTCTATTATTAATATATAGAACCTTCCATTCCTAGCAAAATCCCCTCCATCTCCCAAAAAGTAGTTGGCTAGTTCTTTGGATAGTAGATCTCCAAAATCTTCAAGGCCAGCTTCCTCCATATCATAATCAAAGTCTAGCTTATCTTTTAAATCTAACCCACCTTTTCCTAAATCCTGATCTAACCAGTTTATGAGATAAGTTCCTTCTCCAAGATTTCTCTTATATTGGGAGCTATC
>JASLIL010000121.1 GCA_030152145.1 Tissierellales bacterium | reverse complement strand
TTGTTTATAGCATCCAAATTCCTTACCTCTATCAGAAGTAAAACTTTTAAAACAGCTACTTGGCAGGTTTTTTACCAACTTTTTTATAGCCTCAAACATAGATTGTTGGCTTCTATCTGGTATTTTTATAGCTATATACATCCTTGTTTTCATCTCTACAAAAGTAGCCATACATCCTTTACTATCGCCTCTGGATGAAACTATTGTATCTAATTCCCAGTGACCGAACTCAGTTCGTTTTTTTACGATTTTAGGTCTTTTAAAAATTGATTTACCTGCTTTGAATTTACCTCGATTATCTTTTGCTTTACGGCTTTTACCTTTTCTTCTTAGGGCTGTAAGAGGAATATCTATTAAACCTCTATAAATCCAGTTATATATGGTTTTAAAAGATAATTTATCTTTTAGCTCTCTGCCAACAATTTGCTCAGGAGACCATGTTTTATATAAACAACTTTCAATAATTTCTTTAAGAGAATCAGATATTTTAGTTTTTCTACCCTTAGCTTTAGACTTTTTTCTATAGTCTTTCTCAGAATAACTAGCCTCATAAATATAATTACACCTAGCTAATTCCCTACTAATAGTAGAATGATGAAAACCTAGTATCTTAGCAATTTTTCTAGCAGAGTAACCTTCCCTATTTAAAACCTCTATTTTATTTCTCTCATTTATGGTAATATGGTTATAGCTCATAACAATCTCCTTTCGTGGTGTTTTTGTCGTTATTAACATTTTACACGAAAATTGATCTGTTATGAGTTTTTTATTTTTTAGGTGTCGCACTTAATTATACAATCTAACACATGAAAAAACTGACCCCAATAAGTTGGTTTTCAGGTCCAACTTTTTGAGGTCAGTTAAAATTCCAGGGTTTTTATCTTATTTTCTCTATAATATCTTCTAAGGTCATGTATCTAGAAGCCTTGACAAGGACTAGAGAGTCCTTTTCCACTAGCTCTAAGAATTTCTTTGAAAGCAAATCCTTGTCCTTAAAGGAAAGGACTCTTTCAGCTGGGAAGTTTTCAAGAGCTCCCCTGGCTATAAATTCTCCTAGGTCACCATAGGTAAATACCAGGTCAATTTTTTCAGGATCTATGGCCCTGCCACAGTCTAGATGTAGTTTTTCCTCATCTTCACCTAGGCCTAACATATCACCAAGTATTAGGTACTTATGGCTATAGCCCTCAAGGGAGTTTATAGTGTCCAGAGCTGCCATTAGGCTGTTAGGATTTGATTTATAAGCATCATTTAAGATACTGAAATTTTCAGCTTCTATGATTTCATTTCTCATGGCTGTCTTATTAATATGCTGAAAGCCCTCATTGATTTTCTCTGGACTTAAGCCCAAAAGCTCACCTAGTATAATAGCTAGACTGGCATTGTAAACATTATGCCTTCCAATCATAGGAAGCCTATAGTTCACAGAATTCACCCTAAAGGAGATGGAGGAATTATCTGTCGAAAGAAGTTCCAGCCTATAATCTTCTCCTTCATATCCAAAGTTTAGGGTTTTCTTAGGATTATACTCTTTTATGATCTTATTTAAAATAGGATCATCTGAATTATAGATAAAGTAGGAGTCTTCTTTTAGGCCATCTAGTATTTCAAACTTTGCACGGGCTACATTCTCCTTGGATCCTAGATCCTCCAGGTGGGAGTCACCAATATTGGTTATGATGGCATAGTCTGGCAAGGCCAGATCTGTTAGGACTTTGATTTGTCCAAATCCATCAGTACCCATTTCCACTATGGAGATTTCTGTATCCTCATCTAGGTCCAGAAGGGTTAGGGGCACACCAATGTGATTGTTTAAGTTTCCGAAAGTTTTCTTGGTCCTATACTTTTGACTTAGGACTCCATCAATTATATCCTTACTAGTAGTTTTTCCGTTGCTACCAGTTATAGCTATAAGCTTTAGGTCTAGACTTTTTCTATAGTTGTGGGCCAGCTCTTGTAGGGCCTTAAGACTATCCTTAACGATAATAAGGGGCAGATTCACCTTAGGAAGTTCCCTATCTTCTTGCCAAAAACTAGCACTAGCTCCATTTTCGATAGCTTTTTCTAGGAACTTATGGCCATCAAAGTTTTCTCCAACTAGTGGAACAAAAAGATTACCCTCTTTAATAGATCTACTGTCTGTAGACACACCCCTTATCCTAAAATCATCTTTAAAATTTATAAGTTTTCCTCCAGAAAACCTTTCAATATCCTTAATACTTTTATTTATCATTAGTCAGTCACCTTCACCTTTGAAAGATTTGATTTTTCCTCATATCTTTCCAGAGCATAGGCTATCAGCCTGTCTATTAGCTCTGAAAAGTTAGAGCCATCAGTTTTTTCCCATAACATAGGGGCCATACTAATAGAAGTAAATCCAGGCATGGTATTTACCTCATTAACCAGAATCTCATTTTCATCTGATATAAATATATCCACCCTAGCTATTCCCCTACAGTCTAGAACTTCATAGACCTTTAGGGCCAGGTCCCTAACCTCCTGGCTTAAGTCAGGATCTAGTCTAGCAGGTATAAGAGGAAGGGCAGCCTTTTTAATATACTTAGCCTCATAGTCATAAAAGGCCTCCTCCATCTCTAATTCACCAGAAAGAGAGGCTAGAGGCCTGTTGTTGCCAATAATACAGGTTTCAACCTCCCTGCCCCTTATTTCCTCTTGAATTAGAAGCCTTACATCGTATATAAGGGCCAGGTCAATGCTTTTCACAAGTTCATCAGGACTGGCAGCACGACTTATACCTACACTGGAACCAGCATTGGCAGGCTTAACAAAGACAGGTAGCTTGACCTTTTCTAAGATCTCCTTAAGAGCCTTATCCTTATTTTCAAGCCACTGGTGTTTTCTTAGGCTAGTGTAATTGGCCTGGGGAATTCCCTGGGCCTTAAAAACATCACTGGCACTAACCTTGTCCATAGCAAGGGCAGAAGCTAGAACCTCATTACCAACATAGGGAAGGTCAAGAAGCTCTAAAAGCCCCTGAATTGTTCCATCTTCTCCATTGTTTCCGTGAAGGACAGGAAAGACTAGATTTTCTTCCTCTGGGTCTATAGAAGCTATAAACTGAGCTAAGGACTGGGGAAGGGATAGGTCTGTATGAAGCTCCAAGCTCTTTAAATCCTCAACCTTTTCCTCTAGTCTTCCATAGGGACACCACTTTCCCTCCTTGTTTATAAAAACTGGGTATATCTTGTATTTATCTCTATCCAATGAATTTAGTACAGAAGAAGCAGATATAATTGAAACTTCATGTTCAATAGACTGGCCTCCGTAGATTACATATAGATTCATATTTTTACCTCCTAGATAGGTTAAACCTATGTATTTATAAATTTCTGATTACAATAATTATATATTATAAAAATATTATATCAAAATCCTAGCCTAAAAATCATAAGTTTTAAAAATACTATATTTGATATATACTTATATTAAGAATATATAGAGGTGATATTATGGCTGAAGACAGTATATTTGTTGCAAAGGTGGCTATAAAACTAGCTGGATCTACCAGGGAAGAGGAAAAGGAAATAATAGATTCTTTAAACTCCAATGAGGTTAGGGCTGTAGCTGTGGACATAGGGGGAGATTTGATAAACTCCATACCAAAGATAATAGAAAGGGCTATAGTAGCCAGCAAGAGAACTGGAGTTATAGGTGACTACCATGTAGACGAAGGGGCAGTAGCAGGAGCTACAAAAGATGCTATAAGTCAAATTAGTCACAAGGCCATGGGACTTAATTTTGGTGGAAAATTAGGTATAGCAAGATCAGGAGAACACTTGGTAGTTTGCCTATTTATAAGCATGGGCCTACTACACTTAAATGATCTGGCCATATCCATAGGTCACAGGTCAATACCTCGTATAGTTTAACTATATGAGGTTTTTTTATTTTTCTATTGACAATTGTTAGAAAATTCATTATACTCAACTTTAAGTAGAATAGTAGGGGCTTGGCCCAAGGTAGTAAGGTAGAATAGTAGGTATTAAAGAAGAAAAAATTAAATATTTAGGAGGATGGTAGAATGGTAGGCAGGAAGAAAGCTATCAGTCTAAGGATGACCTTAGGCTTATTTTTATTAGGATTTATTTTGGTTTTAAGTGGCTGTGAAGGAGACCAGGGAAAGTTTAAGGTGGGAATTTCACAGCTAATGGAAAATCCAGTACTTGATTTAGCAAGAGAAGGCTTTATTAAGGCATTGGAGGAAGAAGGAAATATTGAAGATTTTAAAATTGATACAGAAATAGCCCAGGGAGATATATCTCTGGCTACTACAATTGCTGAGGGTTTCAAGGAGGATGAGGTGGATCTTATCTTTACTATAGCAACGCCTTCAGCCCAGTCAGCACTCAACTCTACTAAAGACATACCAATACTATTTACTGCAGTAACAGATCCTAAGGCAGCAGGCCTAGTTGAAAATCTAGATAGACCAGAAGGCAATATAAGCGGAGTGGTAGATTTGGTTCCTATGGAAAAACAACTTAGGTTGGGAATGCTTCTAAGGGAAAATTCCAGGACTGTAGGAATTCCATTTAATAACAGTGAAGTAAACTCTCAGATACAAATAGAAGAAGCGAGGAAGATCTCAGCTGACCTAGGTCTTGAGATTATAGAGATACCTATAAATAATTCTTCAGAACTAGAGGCAGCCTTAAATAGCCAGATAGATAAGCTGGATTTTTTATTTTTGCCCTCAGATAACTTAATAGCAGGAAGCATGGGAATAATTCAAAAAGTATCCCTAGAAAGCAAGGTTCCAGCCATAGGAGTAGATAAACCTATGATAGAAAAAGGTGCCTTGGCCTGTGAAGGTCTAGATTACTTTAAGCTAGGTTACGATGCAGGTTTGATGGCCTTGAAGATCAAGGATGGGGAAAAGATGGAGAATCTTAAGGTTTTAAGGCCAGATGAAACAGATCTTATAGTAAATTTAGACATGGCAGAAAAACTAGGTATAGAAATACCAAAGGAAATACTGGACAGGGCTGTAAAAGTAGGTGGTTCAGTTGAATAGATTCATTCTTAGTATAGTACAGCAAAGTCTCATACTCTCAATAGGAGTTATGGGAATCTATATAACCTATAGAATCTTAAAATTTGCAGATCTAGCAGCAGACGGAAGCTTTACCCTAGGAGCCAGTATAGCAGCAGTCTCCCTAGTCAAGGGCCTAAATCCATTTTTTGCCCTAGTTTTAGCTTTTCTTGGCGGTGGAGCAGTAGGACTTACAACTGGTATTCTAAATGTTAAGTTTAAGATTCAAGACATTCTTGCCAGTATCTTGGTTATGGTAGGCCTCCATTCAATCAACCTAAGGGTTATGGGAGGTCAAGCCAATATACCACTTTTTGATAGGGAAACTATCTTCAAGGAGGAGGGACAGATTTTTATAATACTGGGCTTAACAGTTTTTGTAGCTCTTTTATTCACCTTCTTTTTCAAAACTAAGTTTGGCTACCTTCTTAAGGGAATAGGCTCCAATGAAAGTATGGTAAAATCCTTGGGAATAGATACTAGCAAGGTAAAGCTAGTGGCTCTGGCCCTGTCCAATGGACTTATAGCCTTGTCAGGTTCTATAATGGCCCAGTACCAAAGCTTTAGTGATATAAATATGGGAAGGGAAACTATGATTATGGGGCTGGCTGCTATAATTATAGGTTTTAATATATTTAGAACCAGGGAAAACTCCAACCTAGCCTTAAGATGTATAGTAGGTACCTTTATCTACAGGCTTAGCATAGCCATGAGCTTAAAGCTTGGCTTTAAGGCCAGTGATCTTAGGCTTATATCCTCCTTAATAGTTATTTTGGCCCTGACCCTTGGAAATGAGGAAGTTTTCAAGATAAGAAGGATCAGGATTCCAGGAATAAAGAAGGGGAATAGGCTGAAGAAATTAGGTGATTCCAATGCTTAGACTGGAAGCTGTAGATAAAAGCTTTAAGTTAGGCGACCAGAGCCTGGAGCTTTTCAAGAACCTAAATATAGAGATAGAAAGAGGAGATTTTATAGTTATAATAGGCAGTAATGGTGCAGGAAAATCAAGTCTTCTAAATATAATATCAGCCAGAAGCTCTATAGATAGGGGGAGAATAATTCTAGACAATAGGGATATAACAGATCTAGATGAAAGCAGGAGATGTAAAAGCATGGCCAGAATCTTTCAAAATCCTGAGCTGGGAAGTTTAGGGGACATGACCATATTTGAAAATCTTTCCCTGGCTATTAATAAGGGCGGTAAATTTAATCTAAGTTTACTTTTAAGAGGTGATAGGAGGAAGTTCTTTAAGGAGCTTCTAGAGAAGCTTGAAATGGGGCTGGAAGACAAGCTGGACACCAGGGTTTCAGAGCTATCTGGAGGTCAGAGACAGGCTCTAGCACTTATTATGGCTGTTGTAACAAAACCTGAGCTCCTTCTTTTAGATGAGCATACAGCAGCCCTAGATCCTAAAAGTTCTGAAAAAATAATGGAACTTACCAATGACTTTATAGTTGAAGAAGGTATAAGTAGCCTTATGGTAACCCATAATATAGACCATGCTCTAAACTATGGCAATAGGATTATAATGCTTCATAGGGGACAGATTCTAATGGACCTTAGGGGCCAGGAGAAAAAGGATTTGACCAAGGAAAAGGTTCTGTCCATGTTTAAGGAAATGTCAGATAAGATTTTATTTAACTAAAGAAGGCTATTTATAACTGAAGCCAGTTATAAATAGCCTTTTATACTCTTCTTATAAATAGCCACTGCTGAATAAGAAATTCCAAGAGTATTATGTTTGAGAAGGAATTCTTGCTGATCTTGTGCTTAAATAAGACTATACCAAATAGAAGGCCAGGACTAGCTCCAAGAAGGCCTAAAGTGAAAAATAGGATTTCAGGAATCCTATAGGACCTATTTTTAGCCTTGATCTTATCCAGCTTGAAAAGACCTAGGGCCAGAAGATTTATTGATACATAGTAGATATAAAAATAATCATTGAATAAAGTTTTTATAGAAACCACCCTTTCCTTATAGATAAAACCTATTGAATTTAATTATCAATAGAATAAGATTATTTTAATTATAAGTCTACTATAGATATAATACAAGTTAGGATATTTTATAAGGAGGTTTTACAATGGTAAAGTTACCAGATAATTTTGAGTCCTATGAAGAGGCTAGAAAAGAAGGATTTTTGAAGGTAAAGGAACTAAAAGATAGAGGGGAAAGAGTAGTAGGAACTTTTTGTACATATACGCCAATAGAGGTTATAAATGCAGCAGGAGCCCATGGGGTTAGTCTTTGTGGTACCAGTGATGCACCTATAATCCATGCTGAAAAAGAGCTGCCAAAAAACCTATGTCCTCTTATTAAATCAAGCTATGGCTTTGCAGTGTCTGAACAATGTCCATACTTTTACTTTGCAGATCTTATAGTTGGAGAAACTACATGTGATGGTAAGAAAAAAATGTACGAGCTACTAAATGATTATAAGCCTACTCATGTTATGCACCTGCCTCAAGGAAATCTAGGTCAACACAGCTTTGACTACTGGAGGGCTGAGGTTCAAAGGCTAAGGGAAAGACTAGAGGATGAGTTTGAGATAGAGATTAGCGATGAAGATTTGAGAGAGGCCATAAAAAATAGGAACAGAGAAAGGGATATACTTCTAGAGTTCTATGAACTAGGTAAATTAAATCCAGTGCCTATATCAGGCTATGAGCTAAACACTGTTATGGAGTCTATAGGCTTCCAGTTTGACAAGGAGGAACAAAACAAGTTTATAAGAGAAAGAATTGATGAAATAAGAAGGGATTATGAGGAAAACTATAAGGGAAAGAAATCAACTAGGCCTAGAATTCTTATTACAGGCTGCCCATCTAGTGGAGTTAGGGACAAAATCTTAAAGACCATAGAGGATTCAGGGGCAGATATAGTAGCTTTTGAAAACTGTGCTGGAGTTAGGGAGAAGATGGACAAGGTAGATGAAGATCCTACTAGAGACCCAATAGATGCTATAGCAGAAAAATACCTGAATGTTTGCTGCTCTGTTATGACTCCTAATCCACAAAGATTTGAGATTTTAGACTATATGATTGAAGAGTACCAAGTAGATGCTGTTATAGAAATAGTTCTTCAGGCCTGCCACACCTTTAATGTTGAGTCAGAAAAGGTAAAAAGGTTTGTAACTGGGGACAAGAAGCTTCCATATATGATGGTAGAGACAGACTATTCAGAGCTAGATAGGGGACAGATCAATACTAGAATAAATGCCTTTTTAGAAATGCTTTAAATAAATTCTATTGATAGACAGGGACTTAACTATAAGTATTAACTATTTTTCATATTGTAAAACATGTGGTAAAATGTCTTTATACCCAAAGAGGGGGAGGAAGATATTCTGACATAGTTTACATATTCAACTAGTAGTTAACTTACGCGGAACAATATCTTTGAGTATTTTTAAATTAAATTATAAGAGATAAAAAACAAGTGTAGTCACTTGTTTTTTTCTGTCTTTAGACCTATAAAAAGCCATATATATAATGTAGTAAAAATAAAAATAAGAAAATAAAAACAAACTAATAGCTAGCCCTGGGCTAGCTATTTTTATATTTACTATAAATTTGGTCGAAGATCTTAGCTGCTTCAAATATAACCTTATTACAGCCATCTTCTTCAGTCTTGTAGTTTTCCTTTAGATTCTTACAGTCTATGTAGCCCATTTCCTTTTCATAGTCTCCTAGGAATTCCTTTATTATATCCATTACATCAGAGTCCCTACAGATAGTTTCTACAAATCTAGAGCTTATGGCCATAATAGCACCAGTTAGGGCACCACAGGTAGCTCCTACTCCCATACCACCGCCAAATCCACTAGATAATTTTAAGGCCTCACTTGTAAGTCCTAAATTATAGACTTGGTTGGCACCGTAGAGCATTCTCTCTGCACAGTTATAATTTTCTTCATTTCCAAAACCAGACTTTAATAAATCATATAACATCTAATAACCTCCCTTTATATATCTATATAATATCATAAAGTGGTTTTTATATAAATAAGGGTAAAAAATAAAAGAGGGGGGTTTTTCTTTATGAACAAACTAAGGGCTATATTTCATGTAGATGAAATGTCAAAGTGGCAGCTGACTATAGGAAATCTTAGGAATTTAGTTAGGGTTAGGGAAAATCTAGATTTGATAGTTTTAGCCAATAGTGAAGCTGTAAAATATTTACTTGCAGATGGGGCTGATGGAGAAATTAAAAGTCTCATGGAAAATAAAATAAAAGTAAGGGCCTGTGAAAATGCCTTGAGGGCTTTTGAGATTGAGGTAGATGACCTGGTAACTGGTGTTGAGACTGTTGAGGCAGGGGTTTTAGAGTTGGTGGAAAGACAGGAAGAGGGCTATGCTTATATAAAACCTTAAAATAGTCCTTGCAAATTATGAATTATATCTATATACTGAATAAGTTAGATATAACGAGGAAGGATGTAGTTAATTAATGAATAAATCGAAATTTGAAGAACTAAAATTGTCTAGTGAATTATTAAAGGCAGTTTCAGATATGGGCTTTGAATATATGTCGCCTATCCAAGAGGAAGGCATTCCTGAGATGTTAAAAGGAATCGATATAATAGGGCAAGCTCAAACTGGAACGGGAAAAACAGCAGCATTTGGTTTGCCACTATTAGAGAAATGTAATCCTAAGGATAAGAGCGTACAAGCGATTGTACTATGTCCAACAAGAGAACTATCAATTCAAGTAGCAGATGAATTAGAGAAATTAGGAAAATATAAACGTGGAATATCAATACTACCAATATATGGTGGTCAACCAATAGACAGACAGATTAGAAGATTAAAGTCTGGAGTACAGATAGTAGTAGGAACACCAGGAAGGGTAATAGATCACATCAGAAGAAAAACCCTAAAGCTTGGAGGAGTTGAAACAGTTGTCTTAGACGAGGCAGACGAAATGTTCGACATGGGCTTTAGAGATGATATTGAAATAATCCTACAGGAAACACCAAAGAAACGTCAAACAGTATTCTTTTCAGCAACTATGCCACCAGAAATCAAGAAGTTTACTAAGATGTATCAAAGAGACCCAAAGCTAGTTAAGGTTGTAAGCAAGAACCTAACAGCAGACAAGGTAGAACAATACTACTATAATGTTAAGGGTAATATGAAGACAGAAGCTGTAGATAGACTTTTAAGTATGTATGAGCCTAAACTTTCAATTGTATTCTGTAATACAAAGAGAAAGGTAGACGAGTTGGCTACAGAACTAGAAAGCCTAGGCTACCTGGCAGATGGACTTCATGGGGATTTAAGTCAACCTCAAAGAGATAGGGTTATGAATAGATTTAGAGCAGGTAAGATAGGAATATTAGTAGCAACTGACGTAGCAGCACGTGGAATAGATGTTGATGATGTAGACATGGTATTTAACTATGACCTACCACAAGACGAGGAATACTATGTTCATAGAATAGGTAGAACTGGTCGTGCAGGTAGAGAGGGTTATGCCCTAAGTCTACTATCCAATAGGGATAAAAATAGACTTAGAGAAATCGAAAGATATACAAAGATGAAGCTTACAAAGCAAAATCTACCATCAGTTAGGGATATAGAAAATAAAAGCAAGGAAAGATTTATAGAAACTTTAAAGCTAACAGTAGAAGAAGACAAGCTAAAAAGAGAAGAAGGAATCTTAAAGAGACTTGTAGAAGCAGGCTTGGATCTAGAAGATATAGCAAAAGCTTCAATTCATCTATACCTAAAGGAAACGGAAGTAGAGAGAAGTACTGAGAATAAAAACATAGAATTTGAAGAAGTAAGTAAGGATGATATGGATAGAATCTTCATAGGTACTGGAAAGAGAAAGGGCGTTACTTCAAGACATATATTGGGTGCAATAATGGGAGAAGTAAATATGCCTAAAGAAGCTGTAGGTAAGATAGATATTTTTGATAAATTTACCTTTGTAAATGTTGATAAGAGATACGGCAAGGAAGTTGTTAGAAAATTAAATAACAAGAAGATAAAGGGAAACACAGTTAGAGTCGAGTTTGCCAATAAAAAATAATAAAAATAGCCTTTAAGGATTAATCCTTAAAGGCTATTTTATTATAACCAAGGCTATAAAGTAGGAAAAAAAGAGCAGGGGTAGGCCTACTATAAAGTATTTCTTACTATCCCACTTTAGGCTGTAGTTTTCCTCGCAAAATTCATGGAATTCCAGACTTCCCTCTAGATGAGCCAGATCATCATCTAGTTTGTCCTTAAGCTCCCTTCTATTGTTTTCCTCCTTATTTTTCTTTAAATTTCTTCTCCTATACCTATGATATGCAAGAGTTTTAAAAAAACCTACATTTCTAACATAGAATAAGAGTCCAATAGATATGAAAATCAGGCCCATAATAAAGCTGGCCTCAGAAAGATTCCATGGGATGGAATTTTCTCTATTGAAAAAAGAATATATGATTGTGAAAATAAGGGAAATGATAGATAGTTGTTTCATATCTGCCTCCTTTAGTCTTTCTTCTATATATTATAGAACTTTCTCAATAGAATAACAAATGAAAGATTATAATTTTTTTCAGGCTAAACATATAGATTTATAGCTGTATTTATATCTAAAAACATTGGGTATCAAGAAAGTTTCTTTTGGAAAACAAATTGTATTCTAATACAAGAGCTAAAGTATCATATAAGAGACAGAAATTGGGGAGAAAAGTAATAAAAGAATTTTTAATCCTAAAGATATGGGTATATTGAACAATAAGGGATCTTCTATCATAGAGATAAATGGACTTTAGGGGAAACCTTTACTTAAGACTAGGTCCCAAGACCTAGCATAAAAAGAATATTAATTTATTATAATTTATAATAATACTACTTAAAACTAGTAAATACTGTCAACTGTAGATAAAATAATATAAAAAATGTAAAAATATTTAAGTATACAGCTTATAGGAATATTCAGAATATTTTTTAGTTTGACAGAATGCCATTTGTCATGGTAGCATATTATAAATTAAATCATTTTATCTTATCAGGAATATAGAAAAAATCTTATTCTAATCAGAGCTATTGAAATTTAGGTAAAAGCTTCCAACTATATCTAGCATTTAATCTAGCAGATAATTAAATTAAGAGATATTTGACAATATTCATTACTGGAAGGGGGAATTATCTAAAAATTCAGTCAGGTAAAATGGGGAAAGAGTTTAGTAAATCAAAAGGAGGAGTAATAAAATGAAAAGATCAAAAAGATTATTGTTGCTGCTGCTGGTTATGACACTGTCACTTTCAATGGTGCTGTCAGGCTGTGGTAACAAGAAAGATCCAGCTCCTGGACCAGAAACAGAAGGTACAGAAGAGACTGGTGGAGAGGAAGAGGGTTCAGAAACTACTGAATCAACAGGTCCAAAGGTTTTAAGATTGTCAGGTATGCCAGCTACAACTTTTAACCCGCATACTTATCAGTCATCAGAAGATGGTGAATTAATATCATATATAAGTGGTAACTTGTTAGCTCTTATATATGACAAGGACAGCGATGGAATTAAATTTATAGGTGACCATGCTGAAGATGTTCCTACAACTGAGGATAACATTGTATGGCAATTTAAGATCAGAGATGATGTTAAATGGGAAGATGGAGATCCTATAACAGCTGAAACATATGAATACTCATATAAGAGACTACTAGATCCAAAGCTTGCAAATAGAAATGCTATGAGTTTATTTGATACTTTAGCAGTAAAAGGAGCTCAGGAATTCTTTAATGGAGAACTAGAAGATTGGGAGCAAGTTGGAATAAGAGCTCTTGATGGAAATATATTAGAGATAGAATTAGAAAATGAAATGCCAGAAATAGATATTTTAACAGCTTTCGCTGGTGGTGGAGGAACTTCACCTGTTAAGGAAAGCTTATATGAAGAGGGAATGGCAGCAGATGGTTCAGAGACAACTTATGCTACTGAACTAGCTAAGATACCTTCATCAGGTGCCTACAAGTTAACTGAATGGGTTAGGGACCAACATAGGGTTTTTGAAAAAGTAGAGGGAACTCCTATGGCAGAAATTTATGTACCAGATAGAATTGAAAGTAGAGTTATATCACAGTCATCAACTAGACTTCAATTATTTGAAAATGGTGAGTTAGATACAGCTACAGTTAGTGGTACAGACTATGATAAGTACGCTGAAGATCCAAGAGTTGTTTTCCAAGAGAGAAATACAGTTTGGGGCTTCTTTGTTAACTCAGATTCAGAGAAAAACCCTATACTACAAAATAATGACCTAAGAAAGGCTTTATTCTATGGTATAGATAGAGATATGATTTCCAAGGGTGTATTCAAGGTTTACGAGTCAACACCATACTTTATATCATCAATACCTATGGTTGACTACACTAAGGGCTTAAAGTATGCAGATACTCCTGAAGCTAAGGCTATAAGACCAGAAGGAAATGGATATGAGCCAGAAAAGGCAAAAGAATTCTTTGAAAAAGCATATGAAGCAAATGGAAATAAGAAAATTGAAATTGAGATAGTTTACTTTGAAGAGCAGGAAACTATGAAGAGAATGACAGAGGTTGCAGAGGAACAATATGAGAACCTATTTGGTTCTGATAAACTTGATATCAAGTTAAGAGCAATGCCACCTATGGCAGCATATGATGCTTACAGAGATGGAGACTACGAAATGGGTATAGGAGCTTATACACAATCAGCATTTAACCCATGGTCAAGTATGTTTGTATGGCACACAGATTTCCCTCAAAAATCCCATAGATTCTCAAATAAAGACTTTGATGAACTTTATGAAAGAACTACCAAGGGAGATCTAATGATGAAGCCTGAGGAAAGAACAAAGGCATTGGCTGATATGGAATCAATGTTAATAGATTTCGTACCACAGGTACCAATCTTCCAAAACAACAATGCGCAGGTATTCTCAGAGAGAATCAACTTAATTACTGGAGGTAAATTTATACCAGGTGTAGGATTTGCTACTTTACAATGTGATATTGTAGATCCACAGTAATTACTCAGTTAGTTTAAAATTTCAAGTGCTCAAGAAATTGAGCACTTGAATCATATTTAAGGTAGATTAATAAAACATTATAGAAGGGAGTACAGCCTATGCTTAGATATATAGGACAGAGACTTTTAGCTATGGCAATTACACTATTCCTTATAATATCAATTTCGTTTTTTATCCTGCACTCAATGCCAGGTAGTGTTGTAGACGATCCGATGTTACCAGAGGATGTTAGAATTGCTATAGAGAACAAATATCATTTAAATGAACCTCTACCAGTACAATATGGATACTTCTTAAAGGATTTTATAGCCTTGGAGTTTGGTAGTAGTATAAAAGTACAACCAAAGGTACCAGTATTTAGAATTATAAAGGAAAAATTACCTATAACCCTGCAATTAAACATATTTTCACTATTATTTACAGTGCCTATAGGAATGATTTTAGGTATTATAGCGGCTTTGAATAAGAATAAAACACCAGATCATTTAATATCAATACTAGTAATATTCTTTGTATCTGTGCCGTCATTCGTGTTTGCTGCCTTGCTACAGTACTTTGTGGCCTTTAAATTAGGTTGGGCACCGATACTTATTTCGACAGAGCACGCTCTTACTTGGAATAAATTTAAGTCAATGATTCTGCCAATACTATCTCTTTCATTTGGTGGTATTGCAACAATAACTAGATATATGAGAGCGGAACTTTCTGATGCTTTAAATTCAGAGTATATGCTGCTTGCAAAAACCAAGGGCCTATCCCAGGTTCAGGCAACAGTTAGACATGCTATTAGAAACTCTTTTATACCACTTGCAAACATTATAATACCTATGTTCTTTAGTGTATTAGGTGGATCAATGGTAATAGAGAATATCTTCGGTATACCAGGCCTAGGTAACTTATCAGTTAGTTCTATAAACGCCCTGGACCATCCACTAACTATAGCTACGCTATTCTTCTATTCACTAATAGGTTTAGTTAGTATATTGGTAGTAGACTTGTCCTATGGTATTATAGACCCTCGTATACGTATAGGAGGTAGAAAATAATGGTTGATAAACTTAAAAATAAAGAGAATTTAGAAAATATAAAATTATCAGCAGAAGACTTTGAGTTTGTCCAGTTGGATCATGATATTAAGGATCAGAAGTTTGAGGGAGAGCCAATAGGCTTTTTTAAGGATGCTATGATCAGGTTTAAAAATAATAAGACATCCTATGTAGCAGGTATAATAATCCTGTTTATAATTATCATGTCCATTATAGGACCTTCATTTAACGAGTTTACCTACAGGCAGCAACATGTAGAGTGGTCACTATTGCCTCCTAGGGTACCAGGTTTAGAGAAGTTGGGGATTTTAGATGGTACTAAGACTATGATAGTTAAGAAGGACAACTTAGAAGAGAAGTACAAGGGTATGGTAGTAGATGTTATAAAAGAGTATGATACAACCTATATGGGAATAACTACTACTATGGTTGAAGCAAAGATAGATGTTTATAAATTAAAAGGAGCAGATGATGTATACTTCTGGTTTGGAACTGACTCTATAGGTCGTGATCTTTGGACCAGACTGTGGAGGGGAGCTAGAGTTTCTCTTTTCATAGGTATAATGGCTGTTCTTGTAAATATGATTATAGGAGTTGTTTATGGATCCATATCTGGTTACTATGGTGGCTGGGTAGACATGATAATGCAAAGGATTATAGAGATCATAGGTGGAATACCACAGCTGGTTCTAATAATACTTTTGGTTATGTATATGGGTGCCGGTATAGTGCCTTTCATTCTGGCTATGGTTATGACAGGATGGATAGGTATGAGTAGAATGATCAGGGCCCAATTCTATAAATACAAGGGACAGGAATATGTTCTGGCTTCAAGAACTATGGGAGCTAAGGATAGAACCCTTATATTTAGACATATACTTCCAAATGCTTTTGGACCTATAATAACTCAGGCTACTCTAGCAGTGCCAGGAGCTATATTTACAGAGTCCTTCCTATCATATTTAGGTTTAGGTATTGGTGCACCAGAGCCATCTATAGGGGTGCTACTATCTGAAGGACAAAAAGTACTACTGGATCATCCCCACTTAACAGCATTTCCAGCTATATTAATATCACTGTTAATGCTATCATTTAACTTATTTGGTAATGGTTTAAGAGATGCTTTTGACCCTACACTAAGAGGACAAGAATAAAGGAGGTTGATGTTTTATGACAATTAATAGAGAAAAAGTTCTAGAAGTAAAGGATTTATATATAACTTTCAACACCTATTCTGGTAAGGTCCACGCTGTAAGAGGAGTAGACTTTGATCTTCACAAGGGAGAAACATTAGCCATAGTAGGGGAAAGTGGAAGTGGTAAATCAGTAACTAACAAATGCATAATGGGAATACTAGCTAAAAATGCAAATATAGAGTCGGGAACAATTATGTACAAGGGTAATGACCTGACTAAGTTTAAGGACCAGGATTTCAACAAGATAAGGGGATCTCAAATATCTATGATATTCCAAGACCCTATGTCTTCTTTGGATCCGGTTATGAAGATAGGAAAACAGATAACAGAAGCCATGCTAGTCAAGGAACACATTAGCAAGGAAGAGGCCAAACAGAAGGCCATAAAGCTAATGGCAGCAGTAGGAATACCAGAGCCAGAGCTTAGGTATAACCAGTATCCTTTCCAGTTCTCAGGAGGTATGAGACAGAGGATAGTTATAGCCATAGCCCTAGCTTGTGATCCAGATCTACTTATCTGTGATGAGCCAACAACAGCTTTAGACGTAACTATACAGGCTCAGATATTAGATCTTATAAAGGAAATACAAGAAGAGAGAGAAATTTCAGTTATATTTATTACCCATGACTTAGGGGTAGTTGCAAGTATATCTGACAGGGTAGCTGTAATGTATGCAGGTAAGATAGTAGAGGTTGGTACAGTAGATGAAATATTCTATGAGCCATGCCACCCTTATACTTGGAATCTTCTTGCTTCCATGCCAGACCTAGATACAGAAGCAGGGGATGAACTTCTGGTAATACCAGGAACTCCGCCTAATATGCTTTACCCACCAAAGGGAGATGCTTTTGCAGCTAGAAATAAATATGCTATGAAGATAGATTTTGAAAAGCAGCCGCCAATGTTCAAGGTATCAGACACCCACTATGCGGCAACATGGTTACTACATCCAGACGCACCAAAAGTAGAAATGCCTGAGGCATTAAGTAAGAGGATTGCTAGACAACAAGAAAGGAAGGTGCGTTTAGATGAGGAAAGATAATACTCCGGTGCTGGAGGTAAAGAACCTAAAGCAGTATTTTGAAAGTGGTAGAGGTAAAAACAGAACAGTAGTTAAGGCTGTAGATGACATTAGCTTTACTATTAACAAGGGGGAGACCTTTGGTCTAGTTGGAGAGTCAGGCTGTGGTAAGACAACGGCAGCACGTGGAATAATAAGACTTTATGATCCAACTGGTGGAGAAGTTTACTTTAATGGTAAGAAAATATCTGGTAAGTTGACCAAGGAAGAAAGAAAGGAAGTTACCAGAGGAATGCAGATGATATTCCAGGACCCTATAGCCTCATTAAATCCTAGGATGACAGTTAAGGAGATAATAGGAGAGGGCCTTAGAATAAATAGACTATATGAGAGCGAAGAC
This sequence comes from Tissierellales bacterium, assembly GCA_030152145.1. Taxonomy (GTDB): domain Bacteria; phylum Bacillota; class Clostridia; order Tissierellales; family JASKZW01; genus JASLIL01. The sequence continues at coordinate 11,616 of JASLIL010000121.1, read as the reverse complement.
GAAATGATGGAGCTTATATATAACATACTGGAAACTGTAGGACTAACTCGTGAACACGCTACAAGATATCCTCATGAATTCAGTGGTGGACAAAGACAGAGAATAGGTATAGCTAGGGCCTTGATTACTAATCCTGATTTAGTAATTGCAGATGAGCCTATATCAGCCTTGGACGTATCTATTCAAGCTCAGGTACTTAACCTTTTAAATAAGTTAAAAGAAGAGCTGGGACTTACAGTTTTATTTATAGCTCACGATCTTTCTGTTGTAAAGTACTTCTCAGATAGGATAGGGGTAATGTATCGTGGTAGACTTTTAGAAGTGGCAGATGCTAAGGAACTATATGCACACCCAATTCATCCTTACACTAAGTCACTGCTTTCAGCTATACCACTAGCTGACCCAAATTACGAAAGACAGAGAAAGAGAACCTACTATGATCCTAGTATCCATAACTATGATAAGGAAAAACCTCAGCTTCATGAGCTAAGGCCAAATCACTTTGTTTATGCATCAGATTCAGAAGTTAAGGATTACTATGCTAGGTTAGAAAAGGGAGAACTTTAAAATAGGGGCATTTTAGCTTTTGCTAGAATGCCTCTTTGTCTATTTAGAATATTTCTTTAGTTCTTGTGGGGAGAGGTGAGGAAGATGCTTTTTTTTCTAATTATAGGATTTTATGCTTTTATGATAGTTTTTGGAGATGAGGAAGATCTCCATTTTACAAGCAGGAGGGGGAAAAACTTTTAAAATAAGAAAGGCTGGAAACCACCCTAGGGTGGTTTTTCTATTTGACTTTGATAATTTAAATCTACTATAGTTATATTTAATACTTCTAGCTAGACCTATAGGGCAAAGAGAATTCCCAAATGGGTTTTTATGCTATAGACTGGTAGATGTGGGACTTAAAAAAATAATTTTAAATTTAAGCTTTAGGGTAAGTATAGAGTTGTATGGAATAATTTAGGAAAAAACCTGGTAATAAGTGAAAATTTGTTAAAACTTTGTTATAATACTAAATAGGTGTAGGTTTGATTTTAAAAAGGAATATAAAATATTAAAATATAATAGGAGGTATTTTATGTCTTTTAAAATGACTGATAAAGTAACTTGGGTAGGAAAAATTGATTGGGAGCTTAGGAGGTTTCATGGTGACGAACTATCAACCCATAGAGGCTCTTCCTATAACTCCTATCTTATAAGGGATGAGAAGACTGTTTTAGTTGATACTGTCTGGACTCCCTATTCCAATGAATTTGTAGAAAACTTAAAGAAGGAAATTGATCTTAAGGACATAGATTACATAATATGTCAGCACAACGAGATAGATCATAGTGGTTCCCTTCCACTGATTATGAAGGAGATTCCAGATACTCCAATTTATTGTACAGCTCAGGGAGAGAAGATTATAAGGGGACATTTCCACCAGGATTGGAATTTTGTAAATGTTAAGACTGGTGATAGTCTTAATATAGGTGAGTCAACTCTTACCTTTGTTGAGGCAAGAATGCTTCACTGGCCTGATAGTATGATGACCTATATGGATTCTGATAAGATTCTTTTTAGTAATGATGCCTTTGGTCAGCACTATTCTTCAGACCTTATGTATAATGATTTGGTAGATCAGTGTGAGCTTTATGAGGAGGCTATGAAGTACTATGCCAATATATTGGCGCCTTTTAGTAAGCTTGTTACTCCAAAGATAAAGGAGCTTCTAAGCCTTAACTTAGAGATTGACTATATAGCTACCAGCCATGGAATTATTTGGAGAGATAATCCAGGTCAGATAATAGAAAAGTACTTGGACTGGGCCAATGACTACCAGGAAAATCAGGTAACTATCTTCTATGATACTATGTGGAATGCTACTAAGAGAATGGCAGAAGCTATTAGGGATGGAATCAAGGAGGTTAGGCCAGATATATCAGTAAAGCTATTTAATGCAGCTCATTCAGATAAGAATGATGTTATTACAGAAATATTTAAGTCCAAGGGAGTTTTAGCTGGCTCATCAACTGTTAACAATAGTATAATGAGTGCTAGTTCAGGTATATTGGATATGTTAAGGGGCTTAGGCTTTAAGGATAAAAAGGCAGCAGCTTTTGGTTCCTACGGCTGGAGTGGTGAATCTGTAGCCATACTATCAGAAAGACTTAGGGATGCTAAGTTTGACGTGGTAAATGATGGCCTAAAGGTTCTTTGGAATCCAGATGAGGATGCTATAAATAAATGTGTTGAATTTGGTAAAGAGTTCGGAAATACTCTATAATTAAAAGTGAGCCTTGGCTCACTTTTTTTATAAATGAGGAGATAATATGTGGCAGGGAAAAAGATATAATAATTTTAATTCCTATATGAGGGAGAGGTTTGGGGAGAAGGTTATGAAGTTATCTCTAGATGGAGGTTTTACCTGCCCCAATAGGGATGGCAGCCTGGGAAGATCTGGCTGTATATTTTGCAGTGACCAAGGATCTGGAGAGTTTTCAGCTGATAGGAGGCTTCCTATTAGGGAACAGTTGGACCAGCAGATAGAATTACTATCTGACAAGTGGAAGACTGGTAGCTATATAGCCTACTTTCAAAATTTTACTAATACCTATGGGAGCCCAGACTATTTAAGGGCTATCTATGAGGAGGCCCTGGCCTACCCAGGGGTTGTGGGCTTGGCTATTGCAACTAGGCCTGATTGTCTGGATAGAGAAGTTTTAGATCTGCTTGAAGAATTAAACTCTAAAACCTTTCTTTGGATAGAGCTAGGCCTGCAGACAGTTAATCCAAAAGTTGGAAAATTTATTAGAAGAGGGTATAATCTAGATGTATATGACCAGGCAGTAGACAACCTAAAAAAGAGAAATATAAGGGTTGTCAGTCATGTAATATTTGGACTTCCCCATGAGTCCCCAGAGGATATGTTGAAAACCATAGACTATGTAGGACAAAAAAGTACTTGGGGAATTAAAATCCATTCCTTATATCTGCAGGAGGCTACTGATCTGTATGACTACTATAGGCAGGAGGGCTTTTACATTATGACAAGGGAGGAGTATGTGGGTCTTGTAGCTGATGCCATAGAGATTTTACCTAAATCCATGGTAATCCATAGGCTTACAGGAGATGCCAAGAAGGATGTCTTGGTGGAACCCCTTTGGTCTGCTGATAAATTAAAGGTTCTAACCAGTATAGATAGGGAGTTAAAGTTAAGAGATAGCTTGCAGGGTAAGAGATTTAAGGAGGAAGACAATGGGAAAAAATCGATTGATTAAAGATGAGACTTGTTTAATGATAGTAGATGTTCAGGAAAGGCTAGTACCAGTTATGAATGAGGCTGAAAAGCTTGTAGATAATACTAACAGGCTAATAGAAGCCATAAATGTTTTGGGATTGCCAATCTATGTAACAGAGCAGTATCCTAAGGGTTTAGGCCATACTGTAGAGGAATTAGAGGGACTTAAGGAGGCTGTGTTTTTTGAAAAAACAAGCTTTACAGCAGCTAGCGAAGAGCTTGTAGCCAGCCTTAGGGAGAAGGGGATTAAGAAGGTTGTATTGGCTGGAATAGAGACCCACATATGTGTATATCAGACAGCCAGGGATCTTGTGGATCTGGGATTTGATGTATTTTTAGTTAGGGAGGCAGTTTCTTCTAGGACTTCTGAAAATACTGAAAATGGCATGGATCTTATAAGGTCTGCAGGTGGCTTGGTAAGCAACCTAGAAACAGTTGTTTTTGATCTTTTAAAGGATGCTAAGTCAGAGGGTTTTAAGGAGATTTCAAGGATAATAAAGTAGGAAAACTCTTAGAGTTTTCCTTTATAAGCTTGTAGGGGGGACTAAATATGAAATTACATTTAGGTTTAGATATAGGTTCTACCACTATAAAACTCGTAGCTTTAGACCAAGATTTTAATATAGTATATAAGACCTATAGAAGACATTTTTCAGATGTAGAAAAGGGGCTTAAGGATATAGTTACTGATTGCTATGGAAGATTTCCAGATGCAGAAATAACTATTATGGTAACAGGATCAGGTGGTCTTTCAGTCCACAAATGGCTGGATATACCTTTTATACAGGAGGTTATAGCATCTAGTAAAAGCATATCTACCTTTATACCAGAGACCGATGTGGTAATAGAGCTAGGTGGGGAGGATGCTAAGATCATATATTTTGGCAGTAATATGGAACAGAGGATGAACAGCATTTGTGCTGGGGGAACTGGTGCTTTTATAGATCAAATGGCAAGTTTAATAGGTACTGATGCAGAGGGTTTAAATAATTATAGCAAGAATCATAAGACTATTTACTCTATTGCATCTAGGTGTGGGGTTTTTGCAAAAACTGATATTCAGGCTCTTTTAAATCAAGGAGTTTCCAAGGAGGACATAGCAGCCTCTATTTTTCAATCAGTAGTAAATCAAACCATATCTACCCTAGCCTGTGGTAGAAAAATTCAGGGCAAGGTGGCTTTTTTAGGTGGCCCCCTATACTTTCTATCAGAGCTTAGGGAAAGATATATAGAGACCTTAGAACTAGGGGAGGGAGATGTGATATTTCCAGAGGATTCCCAGTTGTTTGTAGCTATAGGTGCAGCAGTTTCTTCAACAGATTGTGAAAGCTTAAGCTTTAAGGAGTTAAAGAAGAGGTTGTTTACCCTAGAAAAAATGGAGGATATGACCATTAAAAGCATAGATCCTCTTTTCCAGTCTGAGGCTGAATTAGAGGCTTTTAGGGAAAGGCATAGGGGGGACAGTCCTATAAAATATGGGGACTTGGAAAACTACAGGGGAGATAAGTTCCTGGGAATAGATGCAGGTTCCACTACTACCAAGGCAGTTGTCCTAGATCCTGATGGGGTTATACTCTACAGCTACTATGGCAACAACCAGGGTAAGCCTCTAGAAGTCAGTCTTAATATAATAAGGGATATATATAGTAGAATGCCTGAGGGCGAGAAAATTACCTATTCAGCCACTACAGGATATGGCGAGGACTTTATAAAAGCAGGCCTGGGCTTGGATTTAGGAGAAGTTGAAACCATAGCCCACTATGAAGGGGCAAGATACTTTAATCCTAAGGTTGATCTAATCTTGGATATAGGCGGCCAGGATATGAAGTGTATAAAAATAAAGGATGAAGCTATAGAAAGTATACTCTTAAATGAAGCCTGTTCTTCAGGCTGCGGATCCTTCCTGGAAACCTTCGCCAAGACCTTGGGCATGGATGTAGAGAGCTTTGTGGAGGCTGGTTTGCTTGCAAAAGAGCCAGTGGACCTAGGCTCCAGATGTACTGTTTTTATGAACTCCAAGGTTAAACAGGCTCAAAAGGAAGGGAAGACTGTGGGAGATATTTCTGCCGGTCTATCCTATTCAGTAATAAAGAACACTTTGCAGAAGGTTATTAAGATAAGAGATCCTAAGGAACTAGGTGAAAACATTGTAGTTCAGGGGGGAACTTTTTATGGAGATGGGGTACTTAGAAGCTTTGAACTCCTAACAGGCAAGGAGGTAATAAGACCTGAAATATCAGGTTTGATGGGAGCTATGGGTATAGCCTTAATAGCTAGAAATAGGTATAGGGGACAAGAGTCAACTATTATAAAAAAAGATCAGATAGACAACTTTAGCTATGAAACCAAGAAGACTAGGTGTGGCAAGTGTAGCAATAATTGTCTTTTAACTATAAATAATTTTAAGGATGGAGAGACCTTTATAGTTGGAAATAGGTGTGAAAGAGGAGTTGGTCTTAAGGACACTGGAGCATCTAGTATCAACTTATTTGACTACAAGTATAAGAGGACCTTTGACTATGAGGCCCTGCCTAGGGAAGAAGCTAAATATGTAGTGGGTATTCCTAGAATCTTAAATACTTACGAAAACTTTCCCTTCTGGGCTAGTTTTTTCAAGGAGCTAGGTTTTAGAGTAGAGCTTTCAGACCATTCTACAAGGACTACCTATGAGAGGGGCCTAGAATCAATTCCTAGTGAGACAGCTTGTTTTCCAGCTAAGATCAGTCATGGGCATATAATGGATCTGCTTTCTAGGGATATAGACTTTATATTTCATCCTTCAGTTTTTTATGAAAGACAGGAGGAAGAGAGCTTGGATAATCATATAAACTGTCCAGTGGTTATAGGTTATTCAGAAGTACTTAAAAATAATATTGATGAGGTAGATAAGGGTATTCCCTATCTTAATCCCTTTATAAACTTTGACTCTAAGAAGAACCTAAAGAAGAGGCTTTTTGATTGCCTAAAGGCCTATGGTCCTTCTAGGAGGGAAGTAGATAGGGCAGTAGAAATAGCCTATGAGGAAGAGTCTAGGGTCAGGGAAGATATTAGGAAAAAAGGAGAGGAAACCATAAGCTATCTTAGGGAAAATAAGCTTAAGGGAATAGTTCTGGCTGGTAGACCCTATCATCTTGATCCAGCTATTAACCATGGGATTCCAGAGTTAATAAATTCCTTGGGCCTAGCTGTTTTAACAGAAGATAGTATTTGCCATCTAGGAGAAAGCACTGATCTTAGAGTCCTTAATCAATGGGTTTATCACTCTAGACTTTACAAGGCTGCAACCTATGTTAGGGATAGTGAAGAACTAGAATTAATACAGCTTAATTCCTTTGGCTGTGGCCTGGATGCAGTTACTACAGATCAGGTAGAGGAGATCTTGCATCAGGGAAATAAATTATATACGGTTTTAAAGATAGATGAAATTAGTAATCTAGGGGCTGCTAAAATTAGGGTTAGGTCATTGGTGGCAGCTCTAGAGGATAGGCCCAAATCAGAGCCTAGTCAAGAAGAGCCTAAAAAGCCAGTGGTCTTTACTAAGGAAATGAGAAAGGAACATACAATCTTAGTTCCTCAAATGTCTCCAGTACATTTTAGTATTTTGGAGGAGGCCTTAAAATCCTGTGGCTACAATTTGGAATTTTTGCCATCAGTAGATAAGAACTGTATAGATGAAGGCCTTAAGTATGTTAACAATGACGCCTGCTACCCTTCTATAATAACTATAGGACAGATTATGGCAGCCATAAAATCAGGTCGCTATGATCTTGATAGGCTTACAGTTATGATGAGTCAGACAGGAGGGGCCTGTCGTGCTTCCAACTACACAGGTTTTATAAGGAAGGCCCTTAAGGATTCAGGCTATGATGGTATACCAGTTCTATCTGTGTCTGCCCAAGGCATAGAAAGCCATCCAGGTTTTGACTATTCCTTGGAAATGGCTAGGAAGGGAGTTATGGCCATCCTCTATGGAGATCTACTAAGTAGGTTGGTCTTAAGAACCAGGCCCTATGAACTTGAGGAGGGCTCTGTAAATAGGCTCTATGAGACTTGGGACAGGAAGCTTAGACAGGATATAAGGCTGGGATCCAAGAAGGATTTCAAGGCCAATGTCAGGGCTATGGTAGAGGATTTTGATAGGATAGGAATAAGAGAGGATATAAGATATCCTAGGGTTGGAATAGTTGGAGAAATTTTAATAAAGTATCATCCAGTGGGAAATAATAATTTAATTGATATAATAGAGGCTGAGGGAGCAGAGGCAGTTATATCTGACTTAGCTGATTTCCTTAACTACTGCTGCTACAACTCCACTATAAAATATAAGTATCTATCAAAGTCTATAGTTCCTAAGCTTGGAGGGGACCTGGCTCTTTCCTATATAGAATCCTATAGAAAGTATCTAAGGGAAGCTCTAGGGGAAAGCAAGAGGTTTGATCCTATGGGAGATTTTGAGGATTTGGTGGAAAAAGGTAGTTCAGTAGTATCCCTGGCTAATCAGTATGGGGAGGGCTGGCTCTTGACTGCAGAAATGATAGAGCTTGTTGAGTCAGGTGTAGAAAATATAATATGTGTTCAACCTTTTGGCTGCCTGCCTAATCATATAACAGGTAAGGGGATGATCAAGCCCATAAGAGAAAGATATTCTGGAGCTAATATTATTCCTATAGACTATGATCCAGGTGCCAGTGAGGTAAACCAGTTAAATAGGATAAAACTAATGCTTTCTGCGTCCAAGATAAATTAAAAAATAAGAGGAAGAGGTAGAAAGATGAAGAGGAAATTACTTGTTATATTGGCCCTAGTGCTTTTGACAGCCTGCAGCAAAAGTTCTGGCCCAATCAAGGATGGGGATTCTTGGAATAAGATTGATGAAAAAGTTCTAGCCACTATGCTTAGTGGCTATGATATGGACCCTTTGGAACTAAAGTCCTTGATTGAAGCCAATATGGAGAATATGGCTGAGGATGATTTAAGTAGGGCCCTTTTTGCCCTGGAAACTAGTCAGAGAAACAGCCTGTTTACTTACAGGGAGCTTCTGGACCAGTATAGGGTTATAAACAGCCTGTCAGGCCTTATCTATAATGAGGAGATTTTTCAAAAAGAAGAGCTTCACTCTATAGCTGATGACTATGCCAGAAGAACAGTGAGAGATATTTTAGATGCTGGCTACAGAATAAATAAGAAAGATGAGATGATCTTCCTGGAAGTTGACTATGAGGGCTATGAAGGCTATGGGGATTACCTTGGTCAAGACCTTAAAAAGTATCTGGAAATATCTAGTTTAGACAGAGACCTGGGTTTTAAGGACTATAGGCTCTTGGCTAAGGGCCTAGTGGGCCTAGAGGAAAAGATCCTTTCTATGGAGGATCCACTTTATCAGGACCGAGTTTTGAGAATATATGAAGAAAACTTAATAAATTTTCTGGGAGGAAGGTATACAGAGGGAATACTAGATGATAAGGGTATGTATTCAGATGAGATACTGAATATATATACGGAAATTGCCAGGGGAGAATCTATAAGCGCTAAAGTCAGCAGAAGCTATTTGAATTATATTTCAGGAAATGAATATGTATTTAAAGAGGAAAATAGGGGTAAAATCCTAGAATTATGTAGTTTGGCAACATCGGAATTGGAAAGCCAGTGGGATCAGTAGGTCCCACTGGCTTTTATTTATAGACAATCCTGTATGAATATGCTACAATTCTAAACTATGAAGGAGGAGTTTTTTATGAAAAATTCTGAACTTAATAGTTTAGACACAAAGGATTATTTAAAATTTATTATCCCATCACTTTTAGGAGTATTGCTTTTTATGACTCCGGTAAAACATGGTGATAATGTAACTATTGCAATAGCAATAGCGGCAGCTTATGTTCAGGAAAGCTTTAAGACCTACCTACCAAGCTTGATAGTAGCCTTGCTTAGCATTACTGGAATCTTAACTTTGGCAAAGCTAACTTTCAAACCCAAGATAATAGAAGAGAACAGCTTTTTAAATAAATTGCTAGATGTTTCTGTATTCTGGTCCCTAGTTAGGATTTTTGGTATGATTTTGGGACTGATGGTTTACTTTGAACTAGGAGCAAGTTGGATCTATGGCCAATCTACAGGAGGCCTATTGCTCTATGATCTGATGCCAGTGCTGGTATCAGTATTTTTATTTGCGGGATTCTTTTTATCCCTGCTCTTGGACTTTGGACTTTTAGAATATGTAGGAACCCTACTATCCAAGTTTATGAGACCTATATTTACCCTTCCAGGAAGAGCATCTATAGACTGTATAACTTCCTGGCTTGGAGATGGAACCCTAGGAGTTATGCTAACCAACAGACAGTATGAAGATGGTTTTTACAACCTGAGGGAGGCAGCAGTTATAGCTACAAACTTTTCAGCTGTATCCATAAGCTTTAGCCTGATTATAATATCCCAACTAGGCCTGGACCATATGTTTGTGCCCTACTACCTAACAGTTTTACTGGCAGGTCTGGTAGCGGCCATAATAGTTCCAAGAATTCCACCCCTTTCAAGAAAGGCCAATAGCTATTATGGTGGAGAGTGTATGGATAGGTCAGAAGAACTACCAGAGGGCTTTACCAAGAGACAGTGGGCCCTAAGATTGGCAGGTCTAAAGGCCAGAGATAGCTTTAAGCCTGGGGACTTTATAAAAACAGGGTTTTTTAATGTTTTAGATATGTGGCTAGGAGTTCTACCAGCCGTAATGGCCTTTGGAGGCCTAGCAGTTATACTGGCAGAAAAAACACCTATCTTCCAGTGGCTGGGACTACCTTTTATACCACTACTAAAGCTTCTTAGAATTCCCTATGCCAAGGAAGCATCTCAAACCATAATAATAGGTTTTGCAGATATGTTCCTACCGGCAGTTCTGGGAGCAAATATACCCAGTCCCTTAACTAGGTTTGTAATAGCTGGAGTATCAGTAACCCAGCTAATCTATATATCAGAAGTAGGGGCAGTGATCCTAGGATCTAGAATACCTATAAGCCTTAAGGAGTTATTTATAATATTTCTAGAAAGAACCCTAGTAACCCTACCTATAGTAGCCTTAATAGGCCACATCTTATTTTAAAACCACCTAAGGGTGGTTTTTTATTTTCTCAAAAGCCAGCCAAAAGAAAATATTGCATATATATTGCTTTCTAGATATAATAATAAGGATAAGAGCTAAAAAAACTACTATTAAGAAGAGGGTATAGATAGGCTTTAATGCTGATAATAACAGAGATACATGGTTTTGGTAATATCTATCAATTAACAATGTATCTATTTTGTAAACTTTAAATTGTTGAAAAAAATACATATATTTAGTAATATTAGCTTAACGGCTAACAATTGGAGGTAGTGATATGAAAAAGAAATTCTGGTCAACATTCTTGATATCAGTGTTGTTTTTTTCCATTTTATTTATCAAGGTCGGCCCATATTTTATGGGGCAGGATACACTGGCATCAGAAGAAAATGTTGAAGAAGAAGATATAAGGGCCCAGGAAGTAATTAAGGAAAAGGGCGAGATTATATTCCTATTAATGGGTATTGACGATGAATATAGTAAGGGTGCAATTCAGCAGATAAAAGACAAAAGAGAAGATGCAAATAGTAGATATTTCACAACGGGTTTTAGGTCAGACACTATGATTCTTTGTAAATATAATTTTGATACAGGCGATATAACAATGCTTTCTATACCAAGAGATACAAGAACAAAGATAAGAGGTAGAAAAAACTTAGACAAGATAAACCATGCTCATTCCTATGGGGGACCAAACCTTTCCATAGATGCAGTAAGGGATCTTCTAGATGTTGACTTAGATTACTTTGTATCAGTAGACTTTTTAGCAGTAAAGGAAATTGTAAATGCCATTGGGGGAGTTGAAATAGACATACCTCAGAGAATGAAATATACAGACACAACTAAGGGCAGTGAGCTTTTTATAGACTTTCAGCCAGGCCTACAAACTTTAGATGGCCAGCAGGCCCTGGAGTATTTAAGATTTAGATCCTATCCAAATGGAGACGTGGACAGGGTTAAGGCTCAGCAGGTTTTCTTAAAACAGTTTGCAAAGCAGGTTCTTAGACCTAAGAATATAATGCAGTTGCCAAAGATGGTAAAAACCTACTTTGACTATGTTGATACAAATATACCTTTTAGTGTAGTAATGAAGGGAATAGGAAGTGTTAACAAGGTTAATTTAGATAATATAGATATGTCAGTAATACCAGGAGATGGAGAATATATAAATCATATAGCATATTTCCTATATGATGAAAACAGTATGAGGGAACTTGTAAGGGAAAAATTCGGAAACTTT
>JASLIL010000092.1 GCA_030152145.1 Tissierellales bacterium | reverse complement strand
ATGAAATCTATCCACTATGTATTTTCCTACTTTAGATTAATTAACTAAAATTTTAATCAGTTTTATCATATTCTATACTAGATAGGTTGGGTGCTAATATATCTGCAGTCCCTTTTCTTATTGTATATAATCTATATTATTCGTCTAGCCTCTATAGATGAAGTTAACTTATCTATATATTAACCAATTGTTTTTCTTATTTTATTAATTATGCTTTTAAAAACAATTTTCTTTTTCTATCTTATTCATATCATTTTGGGATAAACTCTATCTTATACAATAATGTAATCTATCCAATCTTATAGGGCCTCTTAATTTAATTGGAGGCTATTTTATGTGAAATATTTTATAGATTTTTGTTAAGTCAAAGATTTCTTTCTAAATAGAGTATATCAAATAAGCCATACTAATTTTAGGATGACTAAGATAAAGATAAAAGTGACCCAGAGTTTTAACTCTGAGTCATTTTTATACTTGCTATAAATTTTATAAATCCAAACTGGGAGTGGCTACTTCTTCATCAAATTCTTGAAATTCATATTCCCTAAGCTTCATATGATCTATGGATCTTGTTTTATCATTGAAGATAATCCATATGTGATAAAGTAGCCATTAATAACTTAGATTCCTTGTCAGAAAACATAGATCTTCTAAAATTCTTTGATAGTCTATCCCATATGATTATATTCATCCTTTAGCTCTGCCAATTACTTATAAGCTTAAGGCTTGGATAGCTTACTATGTGGAGGATAGATATATTCTAGTTATTTGTCCATCTAAGTCTTCTACCATATCAAGAAATTCCCAATTATATTTTTCATAGAAGCCTATGTGGTCTGTTATTAGGTAGACTTCTTGGTAGCCAAGATTGCCTAGGTCTTCTTTTATGTAGGCTAGTAAGTCCTTGCTTATATTTCTTCCCCTGTAGTTTTCCTCTACATAAAGAGCGCATATATTGGGTGTCAAATCTTTTCTTTTGTGGAAGTCATTGTCTATGACGCCGGCTCCTCCTATGATTTCATCATTTTCATTTAATAGGAGATACCACTGGGGGACCTTATCTTTCTTCTTAATACTTAGGTCTAAGCTTTGCCTGTAAAGTTCCTTGTCTACTGACCATTTCCTTGAAAACCACTGGGCTGCTTCTTCTTTTAAGTCTGAATTGTCACTTACCTTTTTTATGTGTATATTTTCCATTTTATCCCTCATTATTTTTAATCTTAGATATTCCCTACTATAATGCTTAGCTATAGTAAAGTAACTCCTTTCCTATTCTGCTTCTTCATCTAAAACCCAAGCTAGCCTTATACCAGATATTTCTATTAATAGATAGGGTTCTTCCATCTTAGGGTTGGGGCAGGGATTATTTTCTTGGTTTCCTTTTAAAAACCTTATTTCAAGTTCTTCTAAATTTAAGCTTATACTGTCCTCATCTATCTTCCCTTTGACTGGATAGTAGGCTAGATATTCCATTTCATTTTTTAGCTTGTCGTATTCTAATGGCATGATTTCTAGGGGAAAGTCTACAGCTAGACCAAAAAACTCCAATAGTTTGGAGCTTTCAGGGTAGCTAGGTTTAAAGGTCTTGTAGTAGTTTCTACAGTAGCCACAGTCACACTGACTTTCATATTTAAATCTATATTCTCTACTTATATTGTAGTCAAAACTTATATCTAATCCGTACATATACCTGTCCTCCTTTACTTTTAGAAGAAGTGACTAAAGATTTTTGGTATTGATAGTATAAGGCCTACTGCTGAAATACTTACTAGGGCTATCTTGACTAGATTTTTTTTGACAGTATGGTTTTCATTGTATTTTAGGCTGATTATAGATATAGCAATAAGCATTCCTATTCCAGATCCTAGGGCTATGTTATCCAATATTACTCCTAGGGCTGCTCCAGTTAATAGTCCTGTGCTGACGGCATTTGCAATATGGATGCTTTGGCTTTCTTCTTTTTTATTTTTTAGTTTTTTATTATTCATGCTAGACCTCCTGGTAGTTTATATATTTTTAAGGGCTTATTGTTTATGGACTAGTAACTTATCTTTATTATAGCAGTTTTATCCCTTTTAAAATATAAGTTGCCTAGGTTTTCAATCCTTCTCTAGTTCTAGAGGGCCTTCCTTAGTTTTGTTTTACCTTACTGCCCTTAGATTTGATTCAGTTAGGATCTTCTCTGGAATAGGCTTGTCCATCTTCCAAATAATCTCTATGGGCCTGTCTCCTTTATGGGAGAGATAGCTGGCATTTCCTAAAAAAACATAGGGAGCTGCATTCTTGTAGAGTCTGTTATTTTCTCTTACAAAGAGTAGGACCTGGTGGCCCTTTTCATTTCTTATATATCTTTGGCCTGTAGGTGTGTCTACTCCTGTGGTACTTTGACTTTCCCAATTGAAAAGATTTCTATTTATGGCGTAGTCATTGTACATGGTGGAGGCTAGATAGTCTTCTTCATTTTTATTTATAGTTATAAATAATAGGTCGGTGTTTCTTTCCTTTATATATAGGACTCCTTCCCTGAAGGAGGTTTTTTTCTTTTCTGTGTGTTTTCCAAAAGCTGCTAAGATCTGATCTAGGGTGTAGGAGGCGTGAATGTCTAGGGGTATTTCCCTGTGGTATTCTTCTTCTAGAACTTTTATCTTTCCCTTGTTGTAGTCTATGATTTCTAGGAGTTCTCCTACTAGATCTAGATTGTCTTCTTTTAAAGTTTTCAGGGAGTCTCTGTAGCTTAGGGCTGGCTTGTCTGTCCAAATAGTGTAGTGAAATATGGCTAGCATTTTTTCTTCTTTTAGGCTTAGGTCCAGCCTGTCTATATTATTTTCTAGTATTTTCTTAGAAAAGTCCAAAAGATTTTTTGAGTCTATTGTTGCAAATCTTCTTAGGGAGCTTTTCAGTTCCTTCTGGTTGGCCAACTTGTAGTCTTCCTTTAATCCTACTTCATGGAGAATCTTGTAGAAGGAGTAGCTGGCATAAAATCTGTCCCTGTCTATTCTGTAGTTGTCTAAAAAGTTCTTTAAGTTTAGCTGGTTACTAAAATTCAAGTTGAAATTCTTTACCATATTTCTTAAGTCCCTAATGTTAAAACTATCCGATTGAATATTTTTCAATATATATTCCTTGGCTATTTTCTCTAGCTTTATATGGCAACCTGCTGGCATATTTGGAAAGTCTTCCTTTATTTCATCTCTTATGCTTCTTTTTGTTCTACCTACCAGGGTTCTTAATTTACCTGAGAAGTCATAGTTTTCATGGGCTTGGCCTACAAAGTCTAGGACTGTTAACTGCTCTTTTTTCCTGCTTAATCTTAAGCCTCTTCCTAGTTGTTGGGTAAATACTGTGATGGATTGGGTTGGCCTTAAGAATAGGACTGTGTCTATTTCTGGTATGTCCACTCCTTCATTAAATAGGTCTACAGTGAATATACAGTTTATTTCTCCCTTTGCTAGAAGCTTTCTAGCCTTCTTTCTTTCATGGTCCTTGCTGTCTGAGTGCAGGGCCAAGGATGGTATTCCTACCTTATTAAAGGACTGGGCCATAAAGTCTGCATGTTTTATGCTTACACAGAAACCTAGGGCTTTAAAGTCATTTATGTCCTTTAAGTAGGTGTTCATGCTGTCTATTATGGTTTGGACTCTTTGCTTGGATTTTGTGTATACATTTTCCAGCTCATTAATGTCATAACCTGATCTGGTCCATCTTAGGTGATCAAGATTTTCTGGATCTGTTATGGCAAAGTAGTGGAAGGGGCATAGGAGCTTTCTGTCAATAGCGTCACTGAGCCTTATTTCAGAGGCTATTCTGTCATTGAAGTGTTCTAGTATGTTTTCTCCATCCATTCTTTCTGGTGTTGCTGTTAGCCCTAGAAGTATTTCTGGCTTAAAGTAGTCTATGAGTTTTAGGTAGCTTGTGGCTCCTGTATGATGACTTTCATCTATTACAATATAGTCAAAGTAATCTCTTTTGTAACTCTTGTAATTATCAGATGAAGTTAGACTTTGAATGGAGGCGAAGACATGGGTGTTTTCCACTGGCTTCTCTCCGTCTACCCACATTTCTCCAAAGTTTTGGTCCTTTAAAACATTTCTAAAGCTGTAGAGACTTTGACTTAATATTTCCTTTCTGTGAGCTAGGAATAGAAGCTTCTTGTCTCCATTTTCTATTTGATTTTTATAGTCAAAGGCAGCTACCATGGTTTTTCCTGTGCCTGTAGCAGCCACTACTAGATTTTTATAAGAATTATACTCTTCTCTTTCTAATCTTAGATCTTCTAATATTTCTTTTTGATGGGAATATGGTTTTAAATCAAAAAATACATAGGGATTATCATCTTTTTGTTTTATACTAAGCAAGGATTTTAATTCCTTTTTATTATTTTCATCTGTTGGCTGAAATGTTTGAAATTCATCATCATTCCAATATGTTTCGAATGTTTTTTTAAAACTATCTATTACATCTTTAGATGTATATTCAGATACTTTAAGATTCCATTCTAATCCATTAGACAATGCTGGATTAGATAAGTTTGAAGAACCTATATAAGCTGTACTGAATCCTGTATTTCTTTTAAAATAATATGCTTTAGCATGTAATCTGGTTCTTTTTGTAT
>JASLIL010000076.1 GCA_030152145.1 Tissierellales bacterium | reverse complement strand
GCCATAAGACTTTGCCTGGATCAAAGGGATATATTTGAAACTCAACTAAGGGCTATTCTTCGTGCCAGTGCCTATGGAGACATAAAAATAATGTTTCCTATGATTTCCAATCTTACAGAGGTTAGACAGGCCAAGGCCTTGGTTGAAGAAATTAAGGCTGATCTTAGAAGGGAAAAAATAGACTTTAATGAAGATATAGAAATAGGTATAATGGTTGAAATTCCAGCTGTGGCAATTCATGGAGATGCCTTTGCTAAGGAAGTGGATTTCTTTAGTATAGGAACCAATGATTTAATCCAGTATAGTTTGGCTGTAGACCGTGGGAATCAAAACATATCCTACCTTTACAACCAGTTCCACCCTGCTGTCTTAAGACTTATTAAGATGACTATAGATGCAGGTCATAGAAATGGAATATGGGTTGGAATGTGTGGTGAAGTAGCAGGAGATCCTAAGCTTATACCTATACTTCTAGGAATGGGCCTAGATGAATTTAGTATGAGTGCCTCCTCTATTTTAGAGGCTAGAAGCATTATTAGAAATACTTCTAAGGAAGAGATGGAGGCTATGGTTGATGAGATACTAGATCTTCCAACAGCAGAGGATGTAGAGGTCTATATAGAAAAAGAGATAAGATAAAAGCTATACCCTTTTGGGTATAGCTTTTTTTATAATACTTTTCTAGAACAATATTTCCAAGTCCTAGTAGAATTTTGAAATATCGGGTCTATATATGTAGAAAAAATATATTTATTGGCTAATACTTAAGATATATGGTTTTTTTATGATATAATAATCTTATAAAATAAAATATAAAGGCGTGGTATATTTTGCAAACATTAAAGGATCTATTTGCTAATGTAAGGGCCAACGACATTATAGATATTATTATAGTGGCCTTGGTATTTTACAAGTTATTTATGCTCATAAGAGAGACCAGAGCAGAGCAATTGACAAAGGGAATTTTTGCCTTATTTGTCTTTACAAAATTAAGTGAAGTCTTACAACTTTATACAATTAATTGGCTATTAAAACAGGTTATGACTGTAGGGACTCTAGCCATACTTATAGTTTTTCAGCCAGAGCTAAGGCGGGGACTGGAATACATTGGTAGAAGTAGGTTTCTTACTAAGTCCTTTGTTGAGGTCAAGGATGAAACCCTTGCAAGGGTAACTGATGAACTAGTTGAAGCTTGTGCATCCCTTTCACGTCAAAAAATAGGGGCACTTATAGTTCTTGAGAGAAAGACTGGTTTAAATGAGGTAGTAGAAACAGGTACAACCATAAATGGACAGGTATCCAGTGATCTACTTATTAATATATTTATTCCAAACACTCCCCTTCATGATGGGGCAGTTATAATAAAGGAAGACACCATAAAGGCTGCTAGTTGTTTTTTGCCCCTAACAGATAATACATCATTAAGTAAATCTTTAGGTACAAGACACAGAGCAGCTTTAGGAATAACAGAGAAATCTGATGCTTTAGTTTTAGTGGTTTCAGAGGAAACAGGAGCTATATCTGTAGCGGAAAATGGTAAGATAGCAAGATATTTAGATACCCAAACTCTAAGAAAGATACTTATGGGGATGTATGAAAGCAAGAAGGACTCCCCAAAGCAAAAACTAATAACAAAATGGAGGCAAAAAGATGAGCAAGGAAAGGAAGAATGATAGTACAGTAAAAATCTTTGCTCTAATAATAGCTATCATTTTGTGGAGCTATGTTATGAGTGAAGAGAACCCAACTAAGACAAGGAATATTAGGAATGTTCCAGTTAGTATGAATAACATTAAAAGCTTGGAAGACAAGGGACTGGTAGTTATAGACCCTGTAGACCCAACTATTGACATAGAGATATCAGCTAGAAGAAATACCTTAAATAGGTTAGATGACAGCGATATATTGGTAACAGTAGACCTAGAAGGCTACGAGGAGGGAAGCCATAAGCTTCCAGTTAAGATAGAGGTACCAGGTGAGGTAAAGGTTGTTGACTATAACCCTAAGAACATACTATTTAAATTTGAGAAGATAGTTAGGAAGGAAAGTCCAATAATAATAGAAACCAATGGGGAACTGCCAGAATCCTATGTTCTAGGAGAGATAAATCATAAGCCTCATTCAATTTATATTGAAGGACCGAGAACCTGGGTAGAATCTGTAGACAAGGTGGTATCAACCATAGAACTTACAGATAGGACTGAGGATATAAGCGTAAATGCACCTATTAAGCTTGTAGATGCTGAGGGAAATATAATCAGAGGAGTAGAACAGGAAAAGGCTTCAGTTGATATATTTGTACCAGTATACAAGAAGGCATCTGTGCCAGTCCAGCTTAACTTCATTGGTGAGGGAGACAGTCAAAATACCTTTAAATTAAAACCAGATAAGGTAGAAATTATGGGAAAGAAAGAGGTAATAGATGGAATCAAGTCTTTAAAGACCAAACCTCTAGATAGAAATGCCCTAAAGCCAAATATGGAAGTTGATTTAGTAGTGGCAGAGGGTGTTACAATAATAGATAAGAATAGGCCGAAACTTATAATAGAAAGCACTGGACCAGACCCTAAGGATTCAGAGGAAGATAAGGATGGAGAGATAGGGGAGCTTAAGATGAAGTTTCCTTTTGAAAAGGTAAAGTTACTTGGTCTAAAAGAAGGACTTAAACTTGATACTTCCAATATTCCTGGAAGCGTGGACCTGGTTATTTACGGTAAGAAAGAAGAAATAGATAAGGTTAAGGAAGAAGATATAGAACTTAAATTAAATCTAGAAAATGCAGTGGAGGGAGAAAATAAGACTCCAGTATTGGTAACAGATAGACCAGGTTTAACATTGGAGGTAAGCCCAAAAGATCTTTATATAAGATTGATTAAGGAGGACTAAGTTATGAGAAATTTAGTGTTGGTTATAAACCCAGGTTCCACTTCTACAAAGTTGGCTATATATAGAGAAGAGCAGCTTTTAGTTGAGGAATCAATAGGTCATTCCATAGAAGACTTAAGAAAATTTAATACTATATATGACCAACTTAACTACAGGTTAGACTGTATAGTGGATTTCTTTAAGTCAAATAATATAGCTTTTGAGGACTTGGAAGCAGTGGTATCACGAGGGGGTATGCTAAGGCCTATTCCTAGTGGTGTCTATCTTGTAACAGATTTAATGAGAGAAGACTTACTGGCCGGAGTTGGAGGAGATCATGCCTCCAACTTAGGCGGTGTTTTAGCTAGGGAGATTTCAGATAGACTAGAGATCAACTCCTACATAGTAGACCCAGTATCTGTAGATGAATTTAAGGAAATATCTAGAGTGTCAGGTCTAAGAGAAATAGAAAGAAAATCACAGCTTCATGCCTTAAATATTAGAGCTGTGGCTTATAAATATGCTGCCCATAAAGGCTGCCACTTAGATAGCTTAAATCTAATAGTAGCCCATCTAGGAGGGGGCATATCCATATGTGCCATGGAAAATGGTAGTATGGTAGATGTTAACAATGCAAATGAAATGGGACCTTTCTCTCCAGAGAGAACAGGTACACTTCCAGTAGGTAGCCTAGTAGAACTATGCTACTCAGATCAATACGATTATAAAAACCTAAATAAAATGTTAAAGGGCCATGGTGGGCTTATGTCCTACCTGGAAACTAATGATGGCCGTATTATTGAAGAAAAAATTAATAGTGGGGACAGCTATGCCAAGCTAATATATGATGCTATGATCTATCAAATTGGAAAGGAAATAGGGTCTATGGCAGCAGTTCTAGAAGGTAGGATAGACAGTATTGTCTTAACTGGAGGCTTAAGTTATTCTGACTATATAGTCAGTGGCTTGAAAAAACAAGTGGGCTTTATTTCAGATATCCAGATTTACCCAGGAGAAAATGAAATGGAGTCTTTAAATAAAGGTTATATAAGAATTAAGGAAGCTATAGAAGAAGTTAAAAACTATGATGAGGTGATTA
>JASLIL010000015.1 GCA_030152145.1 Tissierellales bacterium | reverse complement strand
ATATTTGCAGAACATGGAAATATAGGAGCCCTAACAGATGTTGGCATTGGTACATTATTACTATATTCAGCACTAGAAAGTTCAGTAATGAATATCTCAATTAACTTACTTGGAATCAAGGATGAAGAGTATGTAGATAATATGAAAAAAGATATTAAGAAGAAGTTAGATGAAGCTAAAGAATTAAGAGACAAATCTTTAGAAATGGTTTATGGTAGACTAGATATTAATTTATAAAAAATCCGTAGATAAACTTTTATATAGAAGTCCTTCAACAAATTTGTTGGAGGACTTCTTTTTTTATAAATTTCATAGATCTAGCTATAAGTAATAGAACTTATCCCAAGGTTCTAAAGCTCTTAATATTTTAAGCTATTTTGGGTAAGAAATAAGTGATAGGGGAGAAATAAGGGGGATGCCATGAAAAAATTATTGCTTTTAAGCTTAACTTGTCTTTTTTTAGTAACTGGATGTACCAAGATAGAAGAAGTCCTATCAGCAGATGAAGCCCAGGAACTAGTCATAGAAGAGTATAGGGCCAATATGGGCAAGTTAGACATAGTCAAGGTAGAAAAGAAGGGTAACAACTATATAGTACATTGGGAAAACACAGATAATCTTGAAAAGGGAATGTCCAGGGTAAATAAGAAAAAAGAGGTAAACTTAATAGAATCAAGTATAGAATAAACCTAATCCCATTAGGTTTATTTTTGTTTCTAGCCTGGTTTTTGAGATGGATTTAAATCTAAAAGCTCAATTCTAGTATTTTAGAATTGAGCTTTTACTCTTCTTAAGAAGTCTAGAAGCTTTATCTATAGATAATCTTCTGTATCTGTAGACAAGCCCTTCTTTTTCAGCCTGTAGTCTACTAGATCTTTTATTATAGAGTAGATAAATACAAATAGAGGGACTCCTATTACAAGGCCAACAAAGCCTAGGAGCTTTCCGGCTACCAGTAGGGAGAAGAGGATCCAAAAGGCTGATATGCCAAGGGAGTCTCCCAGTATTTTAGGTCCTATTATATTACCATCAATTTGCTGAATAATAAGTATTATTAAGAGAAAGCTAAAGGCTTTCACAGGTGATTCAAATAGGATTATAAAAAAGCATGGTATCGCCCCTATAAAGGGACCGAAAAATGGTATTATATTTGTAAGTCCAACTATAAATGAAACCAGTAGTGAGTAAGGCATCTTAACTACTTTTAAGATTACAAAGGTTAGGATACCTATTATTAGTGAGTCTAGAATCTTACCACTAAGAAATCTTCCGAATATAGAATCGGCCCTATTTAATAAATTTAAAATAATAGCTTTGTTTTTTTCTGAGAAAATAGAACTTAAAAGTTTCTTGCTTGTGGCCTTAAAATTTTCTTTATCAGCTAGAAGGTAGATAGATATAATTAGGCCTAAAATTATATTCCAAATACTAGCTAGGACATTTTTAACTGTATTTCCTATTTTAGGCAAGAGCTCTGTAGCAAAACCAACAGTCTTGTTTATAAACTCATTCCATTTAGCCATTAGAATAGATAGGTATTCCTCTGGTAGATTAAGACTTTCATTAAACTTATTTATGGACTTTTCCAAGCTTCTTAGGTAGCTTGGGATATTATTTACCAGTCCACCTATGGAGTTTATTAACTGTGGCAAGATAAACTTCAAAAAGAGAACCAGGGCTAAAGTAACCGTAAGATAGGTCAGAATCATGCCAACTAGCCTTAGAAATTTCTCTGACTTTATCTTCATCTTTTTACGGATTAAATCCTCGTAGAAATCCAGTATAAAATTGAAAAGATAGGCCATAATCAGACCTGTAAATATAGGTTGGAAGACAGCCAGATACTTATTTATTTGAATTTTTATACTTCCAACTTCAGAAACAAAGAGATAAAAGGAAATGCTTAAAAACATAACAATAAGAGCATAGACTGCAATTGTAGTGTATTTTTTATTCCATTCCATTTTCAACTTTAAAACCTCCCTTAATTCTTATTAATATATTAACTTATTATACCAGTTTTATCGGTCATTGATTCTTAAGTTTCATTTAATTTTACATAAATTAGGAAAACTATATATCTAGAAAAGACTAATTCTAAAGTATTACTACCCCAAATTATCCTACTTAGTTTCTAGATTTAGAATATGTACTTTAGATCTTATTTTTATGGTATAATTCTTAAAATTGGTGTATTATAATGACTCAGAGCCTTGGTGTTTTTAAGCCAGCTTATTTTATGGGAAATAATGGCTAGAACAGGGACTAATGGGCTAATCTTTTTGGCAAATATGATATAATTAGATTATAATAATTAGGAGGTGCTTTATGATATATTTTGATAATGCTGCTACGTCTTTTCCTAAGCCTAATAGGGTTTATGAGGGGATAATGGATGTTATGAAAAATTATGGTGCTAATCCAGGTAGATCAGGTCATAAATTGGCTTTAAAGCTAGGTCGTGAAATATACAATACTAGGGATCTTATTGCTGAGTTTTTTAATATCGATAATCCTATGAATATAAGCTTCACTTTTAACTGTACAGAGGCTTTAAATATTGGTATAAAAGGCGTTGTAAATAGGGGAGATCATATAGTTACTACCTCTATGGAACACAACTCTGTTTTAAGGCCAACGGTATCCTTGGAGGCCATGGGAGTTGAACATACTATAGTTCAGGCAGATGCCTTTGGTAGGGTAGATCCTATGGATATAGAGAGGGCTATAAGGCCTAATACAAAGCTTTTGGTTACAACACATATTTCAAACCTTACAGGCACTATCCAGCCTATAGAGGAATTTAGTAGGATTGCCAAGGAACATGGCTTAATCTACATGGTGGATGCAGCTCAGTCTGCAGGTGTTTATCCTATTGATGTTAAAAAAATGGGTATAGATATACTGGCTTTTCCAGGCCATAAGTGTCTTTTTGGACCTCAGGGAACAGGAGCTCTTTACATAGCTGATCATGTGGAAGTTAGAGATCTTTTACAGGGAGGTACTGGAAGTACATCAGACCTACTTACTCAACCAGATATTAGACCTGACAAGTATGAAAGTGGTACACCTAATGGACCTGGCATTGTAGGTCTTGGTAGTGGTATAGATTTTATAAACGAAACAGGCATGGATAAGATAAGAAAACATGAGGAGGATTTAACCCGCCACTTTATAGAAGAGGTGGAAAAAATTTCTGGCCTTAAGGCTTATGGTCCCCTAGATGTTAGGGAACAGGCTAGTGTTGTCCCTATAAATATTAGGGATGAGGATTCTTCTGAAATATCATATATTCTGGATCAGGATTATGATATACAGGTTAGACCGGGATTGCATTGTGCACCTTTGGCCCATAAGTCCATAGGTACTTTTGTACAGGGGGCAGTTAGGTTTAGTTTTGGCTACTTTAACAGCCATGATGAAATTGAAAGGGCTGTTAAGGCCTTAAGAGATATAGCAAAATTATAGTTAAGAGGTGATGGTGTGAAGGAGATAGAAGGCTTTATAGTCTCTAACACTACTGAAAGTATAATGATCTTAGCTGGCGGACTTGCAATCTTATTGCTTTTATTTATTATTATGGCAATTAGCCATAGCCAGTTCAAAAAGAAATATTATAAATTAGTAGGGGATATGGACAATGAAACTATTGATAACATTTTGTTGGAGAGCAATAGGGAATTAGAGGAAATTAGACATAATACAGAGGATATTAAGGGAGATGTGGAAAATATAAGAACTAGGCTTAGTCTGTCCCTTCAGAATATAGGTTTAGTAAGATATAATGCTTTTGGGGAAATGGGACCAGAGCTTAGCTTTTCAATTGCACTTTTAGATGAGTATTTAAATGGAGTAGTTATTACTAGTATATATGGTGGGGCAGAGTCAGTTTCTTATGCCAAACCAATAGTTAAGGGGAATTCTGAGTACTCTCTTTCAGTTGAGGAGATGCAGGCGATAAATAAGGCTATAAAGGGAGAATTTTACTCTAATTCTCTTTAAACAGGAGGAGTTATGGAAAAGATACTTTTTATTTTAAATCCAGTGGCTGGTGGGGGTAGGGCTGAGGATTTAAATCCGATAATATTGGATGTAATGAAAGATAGGGACATAGAATATAGAATAATTAGTACCAGAAATCCTAAGGATGCAACAAAATTTGCAAGAGAGGCTGTTATTAGTGGATATTCGACAGTTATAGCTGTTGGTGGAGATGGTACTGTAAATGAAGTGGCCCTAGGACTTATGGATAGTGATGTAGCCTTAGGCATCGTTCCTGGAGGTACAGGCAATGACTATGCTAGAACCTTAGATATTTCCCTGGATCCTAGACAGGCAATTATAAATATCTTGGATAATGGGAAAAGAAGCGTAGATGTAGGATTTGTAAATGGTAAGCTTTTTTTAAATATAGCCAGCATTGGCTTGGATTCAGCTGTAGTTAAGGGGGCTGAAAAGTACAAGGAGAAGTACCAAAGTGGTACAGCCTATAGTATCAGCCTAATAAAAAATCTTCTTAGTTTTAGGAAAAAGAAGGTGGAATTTGAGATAGATGGTCTAAGGAGAAGTGAGAAGATCTATCTTATAGCAGTGGGAAATGGCAAGACCTATGGGGGAGGCTTTAAGATTCTTCCCATGGCTAAGGTTGATGATGGCTGGTTTTATATCTGTGTGGTAAAGAAGGCCATAAAGCCTATGCTGCTTCTAGTATTTCCATCTATACTCTTTGGTAAGCATCCATTTTTCAAGAGATATGTGGATATAATAAAGGCCAAGGAGTTTAAGGTATTTACAGATGAGGATATGTATTTAAATGTAGACGGAGAAATATACAAGGTAGAAAATGAAACAGATTTTATAATCCAATCGGAAAAATTAAAAATATCCTATTAAAATAAATCAGCCAGCCTAATTTTAGGTTGGCTGATTTGCTATAGTAGGGATGAAGGGAATAGACCTAGGTTTTTCTGGCCACAATACAGGGGTGTAGTTAGGCCTTATAGTTAATAGCTTAGGTCCTGGGATTTTATTAAGAGCTTAAATTATATTTATGAGAGGAGCTAGCCTTAAGGCTAGCTCCTACTTATTTGCAAAAGAAAAGATTCCAAGGTCCAAGGCCCTTGGGATCTTTCTATCTTATCTTTCTATCTTATCTTTCTATCTTCTTATCTTCCAATCTTCTTGTAGACTTCCCCAGTTACCAGTGGTAGAAGGGCAAAGCCTACTATCCTAGCCCAATCTCCTAGCCCAAGAGGATAGGTTTTAAATATTGGCTGTAGGAAGGGTAGATATATTACCCCTATTAAGAGGACAAAAGATACTAGAACTGCTAGGTTTAAGGACTTGTTTGAAAAAAGTCCTATTTCAAAAATACTGTGTTTTTCAGATCTACTGGAAAAGGCTCTTAAAAGTTCAGCCAAGATCACAGTAGCAAAGGTTATGGTTCTGGCTATTAAAAGACCCTCTGGAGTATTATTAGGATTGTAGGTTCCTAAACCCCATCTATAGGCTAAGAGAGCAGCTACTGCAATGCTGGTACTTTGAACCAGTATTGCCACTGTAGTCTTCCTATCCAGTATAAGAGCCTTTGGATCCCTTGGATCTTCATCCATAACATTGCCATGGCCTTTTTCTACACCTAGGGCCAGGGCTGGGAAACTGTCTGTTATAAGGTTTAACCATAGAAGTTGTATAGGTATTAAAGGTACTGGCATCTTAAATAGGATACTGAAGAAGATTATAAAAATCTCCCCTATATTACAGGAAAGTAGGAAGAAGACGAACTTCTTAATATTATTGTAGATTATCCTACCTTCTTCCACAGCAGACACTATGGAAGCAAAGTTATCATCAGTTAAAATAACATCAGCTGTATTTTTAGCTACATCAGTTCCAGTAATTCCCATGGCAATACCTATATCAGCCTTTTTAAGGGCTAGGGCATCGTTGACCCCATCTCCGGTCATAGCTGCAATTTCCCCATTTTTCTTAAGAGCATCTATGATCTTTACTTTGTGTTCAGGAGAAACTCTGGCGTAAACCCTTTTTTCCTCAACTAATTTTTGCAATTCATTATCAGAAAGGCCATCTAGCTCCCTACCCATTATAGCCTGAGATTCATCTTCAGCTATACCTAGATTTTTAGCAATGGCAAAGGCTGTTTCCTTGTAGTCTCCAGTTATCATAACAGTCTTAATTCCTGCCTGGTGGCATTTCTTAATAGCCTCCTTAGCCTCTTCTCTAGGTGGGTCAATCATACCAACAAGACCAACAAAGATCATATTATCTTCCAGTCCATCGATGTTGTAGCCCTCCTCATTCATCTTCATAGAAAAGGCCAAAACCCTAAGGGCTTTTTTAGACAGGTCTATATTTATAGCCTCTATCTTATCTCTCATGTCCTGGTCCAATGGTAGGATCTGGTCATTTAAGAGAATCTTATTACATCTTTCTAAAATTATATCAGGTGCACCTTTGGTAAAGGATGCTAGCTTATTAGGAAGGTAGTCCTTGTGGACTGTAGTCATCATCTTCCTGTCTGAATCAAAGGGAATTTCATCAACTCTAGGAAAACTTCCCTCCAAGTCCTTCTTCTTAAAACCAGCCTTCTCAGCCAGGACAACTAAGGCTCCTTCTGTAGGATCTCCTAGAATCCTATACTCACCATCTGTGAAGGTTAGGTTAGAGTCATTGCAAAGACCATTAATAGCTATAAAGGTCTTGTTGGCAAAGTTTTCTATATCCCACTGGTCAGCAGCTGACTTAAACTCTCCCACTGGTCCATAGCCTGTACCAGACACCTTAAATAGCTTGTCATTTGTATAGGCCTCAACTACTGTCATCTCGTTTTGAGTAAGAGTTCCTGTCTTATCAGAACATATAACAGTTGTACAACCCAGGGTTTCTACAGCCAGTAGTTTTTTAACTATGGCATTTCTCTTAACCATCTTGCTCATTCCCAGGGCCAGAACCACTGTTACTATGGCTGGTAGTCCCTCAGGTATAGCAGCTACTGCCAAGCTTATGGCAATCATAAACATTTCAAGAGGAGCTTCTCCCCTGAAGATCCCTATGGCAAAAACCAGGACACAAACTAGTATACAACCAAGGCCTAGATACTTGCCTAGCTGGTCAAGCTTTTGTTGAAGTGGGGTTGTTTCATCATCATAGGACTGGATCATAGTTGCAATCTTACCCATTTCTGTATTGTGGCCAGTTCCCACAACTATGGCCTTAGCCCTACCATAAGTAACGATACTATTCATAAAGGCCATGTTATGCCTATCACCTAAGGCTATATCCTCTTCTTCTATAAGCCTTGAATTCTTCTCTACAGCAACTGACTCTCCAGTTAGTGAAGATTCATCTATCTTTAGGTTTGATGTTTCTATAAGTCTAAGGTCAGCCGGCACTATGTCTCCTGCCTCTATTATTACAATATCCCCTGGTACAAGTTGACTTGATGCTAGCTTAGTAAGTTGGCCATCCCTTAGGACCTTTGACTCTGGTGCAGCCATTTGTTTTAGAGCATCCAGAGCTTTTTCAGCCTTTCCCTCTTGGTAGATACCAAGAAAGGCATTTATTATTACTATGGCTAGTATAATAACTGCATCTGGTTTTTCCCCTACATAAAAAGACACTAAACTGGCTACTATTAGTATTAGTACCAGGAAATCCTTTAGCTGATCCTTTAATTTTGAGAGAAAAGATTTTGCTTTCTTCTCTTCCAGTTGGTTTAACCCATACTTCTCTAAATTCCTTTTAACCCCTTGGGAAGAGAGACCATTAACACTGTCACTGTTAAACTCATCCAAGAGCTTTTCTGTTTCTAAATTATAGTGTTTCATATAGTACCCCCTTTTATCTACATATTTATCCTGTTTAAGTCTTTCTAAACCTTTATTTACAACTATTTAGGGATTCCTAGGTTTGACAAGAGAGAATCTATATTAGATAATTTATCTTATAGAAGCTTTATAAATAAAAAGATGGAGTGATATTATGTCTAAGAGGATATTAATTGCCGAAGATGAAAAATCAATAGCGGATATTATAAAGTTTAATCTAGAGAAAGAGGGCTATGAGGTAACCCTGGCCCATGATGGTGAGGAGGCCTTGAAAAAGGTTTATAAGACTCTTCCAGAGCTGATTCTTTTAGATATTATGATGCCTAAGAAAGATGGATTTCAGGTTTTAAAGGAAGTTAGGAAGGACTTTAAGGTTCCAGTTCTTATGCTTACAGCCAAGGATGATGAGGTGGATAAGGTTTTAGGCTTGGAACTAGGGGCAGATGACTATATAACCAAGCCCTTCAGTATGAGGGAGCTTCTGGCTAGAGTTAAGGCCAACCTTAGAAGGGTTGAACTTTCCAGCAGCAATGATGAAGATGAGGACCTTATGGTTATAGATGATATACTTATAGATTTAAATAAATACGAGGTGCAAAAAAGAGGAGAGATTATAGATCTTACTCTTAGGGAGTTTGAGCTTCTTAAATTTCTAGCCTCCAGTCCTGAGCAGGTTTTTTCAAGGGAACAGCTTTTAGAAGAGGTTTGGGGCTATGAGTATTATGGGGACATAAGGACGGTAGATGTTACCATAAGAAGGCTCAGGGAGAAGATAGAAGATGAGGACGGAGACTTTAACTACATCATAACTAAAAGAGGGGTAGGTTACTACTTCAGGGGGAATTAACTATGTTTAAGAGTATAAGATGGAAGTTTATATTAGTTTATTTCCTCCTGGTTTTTATAGCCATGGTTATAGTTGGGCTTTTTATAGTGGGAAAGTTTGAGACCCAGCAGCTGGCCTATAGGAAAAATATAATGACCAAACAAATAGAATCTATAATAAGTAGCTCCAGCTACCTATCGGATCCAGATTGGGAGAAAAACTCTAAGGAGATTCAAGATACGGTTAATGACTGGAGATTTGATGTTAGTGAAACACTCTATATAATATCAGGAGAGAAGATACCTAGGGTTATAGCAACTTCCTATGTAGACTATCAGGTTGTAAATGGAACCAATGCCCTGGTCCAGAAGGCTATTGATCCTAGCCTTGTATTTGAGGCCGCCAATGGAGAGCGGGTGGAAAGAGACAGGGAGGATTTAAATGGAAATGGAGTTTTCAAGCACATAGCCTATCCAGTTCTTGATGTTAATGGAAAGGTTAGGGGAATCCTCTATATGACCTCAGATCTTTCTGATATATACAAGACCTTGGATGACTCAAAAAATATACTTATAAATGCTACTATGTTGGCCCTTCTTATAACTGTTTTCCTAGGATTTTTTATTGCCAGCAGCATAACCGAACCTATTAGGGATGTTACGGAGAAGGCAGAGAAAATGGCTAAGGGAGACTTCAATCAATTTGTTGATCTTAAGTCTGATGATGAGATAGGACAGTTGGCCAATATGTTTAACTACTTAACCTTAAAGTTAAAGGACACCATAGAGGAAATAGACTTAGAAAGAGCTAAGTTAGATACTATTTTCAAGTATATGGATGATGGGGTTATAGCCATAGATAGAGGCAACAATCTTATTCATGCCAATCCAGTGGCTAAGAGAATCTTGGATTTAGGGGATGAGTTAAATGATAGGTTTAAAGAAGAGATAATAGATTTGAAGGAAATTGACTATAAGGATTTGTCTACTCTTGAAGGTGATAGGATTGTAGATCTAGCAGAGGATACCTACAGAATAAGGTACGCCCCCTTTAGAAATGAGAAGAATATAATAGGTGGTATAATAATAGTTTTTCAAGACATAACAGAGCAGCACAAGCTAAACAATATGAGAAGGGAATTTGTAGCAAATGTTAGCCATGAACTTAAGACCCCTATAACTACTATAAAGTCCTATACGGAAACCCTTATTGGCTATGATGACCTGGATAAGGACACTTCAGTAAGATTTCTTGGAGTTATAGATGAGGAATGTGACAGGATGAATAGGATAGTCAAGGATCTACTACAGCTTTCAAATATGGACTACAACAAGGTAAAGTGGGAAATGGTAAGAACAAACATATCCTCTATAGTTGAAAATGTAGTCTTTAAGCTACAGATGGCTGCAGGAGAAAAAAACCAGACCTTAAACCTAAGTCTGGACCACAAATTGCCAGAAATCCCTGTAGACAGGGATGGCCTGGAGCAGGTTATTTCCAATATTGTCTATAATGCCATAAAATACAATGATCCAGCTGGTATTATAGATGTGTCAACCTATGAATCAAAAGGTAATATAGTTATAAGAGTAAAGGATAATGGACCTGGTATACCTAGAGATGACTTGGATAGAATATTTGAAAGGTTTTACAGAGTTGACAAGGGAAGAAGTAGGGATCTAGGTGGAACTGGTCTGGGACTTTCCATAGCCCAGCAAATAATAAGGGAGCACAAAGGAGACATAATTATAGAGTCTGAAGATGGTTTAGGCACTGAAGTGGAAATATTATTGCCTATTATCTGTTAATCTTAATTGGATTGTAATATAACTGTAACAATAAGAGTATATAATAAGCTTAAAGGTGTATGTAAAGGAGGATTACTATGAGAAAGAAATTTATATCACTTTTTCTTATGTGCATTATGGTTTTCTCTGTATGCACTGTTAAGGCAGAAGCAGCAAGTGGACCAAAGTTAAGGCATCAGGTAAATACTCCTGAGGCCAAAATGTCTACTACAAAAAACAAGGTCTTAGTTTCAGGTAAGGCACCAGCAGGTACTACAGTTACAATAGATGTATTTGGTGCTATAGATCTTTTAGGGGAGAACTTCAATTTAGCTAAACTACCTAAGGACAAGGACTATATCTTGATTTCAAGTCAAAATATAAAGTCAGGACCAGTAGGCTTTGGAGAGGAAGTTCAACTTATAAAAGGTGTGAATAAGATAATAATCACCTTTGATACAAAGGGTGTAGGATCTGTGCAGAAAATAGTTTACTACTATGACACTAAGGACCTATTAAAGAGATAGTTTAAAACTGGAGTTGATTCTATGAAGGAAAAAGCAAAGACCCTTCTTTTGTTACTGTTATTCTTTTCTACAATCTACCTTACCAATGGTTTTTGGGTAAGGACAGATTATAACTACGTAACTGCAGAGGGAGAGGCAGATAAGAAGGCAACAAAAGATTTTATATTGCCCTACAGCAGCCTTTTAAACTTCAGTAAAAGAAGTCATACAGTAGTGTATGATACTAGACAGACTTGGAGTGTGACAAAGCCGTATATTCATCAGGCACTTAGTTCAAAATCTGTGCTTATAGAAGATATGACTAAGGATGAATATGGAGAAATCTTAAATAAAAGATCCATTGTACACAACTTTCCAGAAGAACCAAACACCTATGTACTTGGTAAATCAATAGGTGTAGACAAGGTTAACTCCATATCAAAAGATCTAGAAAGATTTAAAAGTATATATATTAGTCTGGATAGTCAGGAACCGTATGTGGTTTTTGCTATAGCTGACCAATATAAGAAAGTCTATAATTTTGATATAGACTTTAGTATTATGCGCAAAAAACTAACTGAAATTGAAAAGAATGGAAACTTCCCTTCCTATTATCCTCTAAGAGACATACTAGATATAGAAAGTTTGGTTTATATACCCTATAGTCTAGACTATGACATACCTATAATAAGTGTAAAAAACTCCTTTGATACTTATGATCTAGCCAATATTAGGAGATTTTCTGAAAAATTCTTCAAGAAAGATATAGATTACATAAGGGAAATAGTTGAGGACAATGGATCCATACTTCACATACACAATCAAGAAGTTTTAAAATTTGAAAGAGATGGCGAGGTTAGCTACTTTAACCCCCTACAGGAGAAGGTAATGGAGAGAAACCTCTACCTTAGCTTAAAGACGGGAATTGATTTTTTAACAAGTAATCTAGGAGAAGAGTCTGAATCTATAAGTCTTACGGACATAGAGGAAATAGAGTTTAATTCTAACCTAGGTTATAGGTTTACCTTTAAGTATGATATTAATTACTTTCAGGTAGTAAACTTTAAAAATCAGGAGGACTTTATTACAATAGATGTTTTTAATAACTATGTTCAAAGTTATAATATAAGGCTTAGGGAGATAGAGGATTTTACCTACTACTATGATGACTCCATACCAGTTATGGAAATTTTAAATATAAATTATGAGGAAATAGCAGAGGATTACTCTAGGTATAGTAAGAAACTTAGGGCCATAGAGGATTATGAGGAGTCAGATTATATAATGTCTCTAATAGAGTCGGTGGAGCTTTATTATTCTAATATAGAGAAGGATAGGGTCTTAAATCCAGTTTGGGTAATAGATTTTGGTTTTAGTAGTTACGCTTTTGATATATATACAGGTAAGATAGTTGATAAAAAATAGGTGGTGAAAATATGGATTGGTCCAAGGCTAAAACAATACTGATTATTGCTTTTATAATTACTAACTTAATACTCTTAGCGGTTATTAATGATAGAAATCCATATAGTGATGCCACTCTGGATCCAGACTTTATAGACAAGGTTACTAGCCTTTTGGAGGAAAAAAATATAAGGGTAGATGGGGAGATACCTAGTAGCATGCCAAAATTAAACACCATAACAGTTAATTACGAAAATTTAAGACCAGAAGAAATTAATAGTAGGTTTTTTAAGTCTGAAGGTCAGATAAGTTACCTAAATAATACTAGTAAGATAGTACTAGTTGAGGAAGAGGTGGAGCTTAAAAATAAGGCTATTCATTATGTCAATAAGGATCAGGAAGAGACCTATAAAAACCTTAATAGAGATCTAGCCTTGGAAATAGGTCAAGAATTTTTAAAAACCAGGGACTTTGACCTAGAGGATATGAAGTTAAGTAGTCTAGTTGAAGAAGATGGCCTCTACCAGCTAAATTACACTAAGACCTACAAGGATAGGTATGTGGAAAACACCTATACAGAGTTAAAGATAGATGGGGTGGGAGTTAGGGAATTCAATAGGCTTTGGTTGAATGTTAAGGATGAAAGGGAAACGGAAATCTACATAGATACGGCCCCCAAGGCCTTGCTTTACCTACTGGACAAGAAGGACTATGAGAACAAGAGGGTGGTAGCCATAGATCTTTGCTATTACTTTGATCCTGGACATGAATTTTTAGACAATGCCCAAAGAACCAAGGAAGGTAAGACTATACCAGCCTGGAGAATAGAGTTTTCAGATGGTAGTAAGCTTATAGTTGATGATTATTAATATTGTAAATTTAAAGGAGAGCCTGGTCTCTCTTTTTCTTATTTTCTTAAAAAAACTGGCTTCCATAGATTTAGGCTGGAAAAACTTAAAAATTATAGGAATACAAGGAAATTCTAGTCAAGATATTTTTTGAAAATAAAATTTTATTGATATAATATACTTAATATAGATTTGGAGGAAGAAATATGACATTTAGGTTTTGTTCCCTTTCCAGTGGCAGCAGTGGCAACTGTCAGTATGTAGAGGCAAATAAGAGTAAGATACTTATAGATAGTGGCTTTAGTGGAGTAAAGATAGAGGGGCTCTTAAAGTCAATTGGAGTGGAAGTAGGGGAGATAGACTATATACTAGTTACCCATGAGCACACAGACCATATGAAGAGCGCAGGCATACTTTCTAGAAGGTATGACATACCCATAGTAGCCAACAAGGGAACCTGGGAAGGCATGTATGAAAACAAGCTGGGAAAGATAAAGGAAGCTAGGGAAATACTTATAGATTCAGACAAGTCCTTTGAGTTAGGGGACTTTGGTGTAGAACCTTTTAGAATTTATCATGATGCCAGGGAGCCCTTAGGGTATATATTACACTATGGCAATAGAAAAATAAGCCTTATGACAGATACTGGAAGGGTAGACAGGGATATAGTATCTAGAATATCAGCTTCAGATCTATATTTTATAGAGGCCAATCATGATATCTTTATGTTAGAGAATGGACTTTATCCCTACTATCTAAAGAGAAGGGTTAAATCAGACTTTGGTCATCTTTCTAATGATGATGCTGGAGATATTCTCCTAAAGACTCTAAGGGACAAGGGGGAGCGAATTATCCTAGGTCATCTTAGTAAGGACAACAATATACCTGATCTTGCTAGAGATACTGTATTAAAGACACTAGATTTAGCAGGTCTTAAAACTACTAAGGTCGATTTAAGTTTTAGGGACAAGCCTACAGAAATCTACACTATAAAATAGAGGAGGAGATTTTTATGTATTATGACAGACCACCAAGAAGGAGTTTATTTTCTTATTTTATCGTAGCTATTATTGGGGCTCTAATAGGAGGTTTGGTTAGCCCCTATATAGGAAATGAATTTATCTATGGGAAGATTTTACCAGACCCTAATCCTCAGATAGTAGGGGAGAAGAATCCTAGTTCAATTGAGATTAATACTAATGATGATATAAATACAGTTGCAGCTGTTGCTAAAAATCTATGGGTTCCGTAGTCGGTATTACAACAGTTCAAATTCAAAGAGATATATTTTGGGATAGGGAAGTAGAAGGAGTTGGATCTGGATTTGTAGTGGATTCAAATGGCTATATTATGACAAACTCCCATGTAGTAGGAGATGGAAAAGCCAAGAGAATAAATGTACTTTTAGAAAATGGTGAAACCTATGAGGCAGAGCTTCTATGGAATGACAGGGTTCTTGACCTTGCTATGATAAAAATAGATGCCAAAGGTTTAGAAGTTTCTGATTTAGGGAATTCTGATGAATTGCAGGTAGGTGAAATAGCTGTAGCCATAGGTAATCCTCTAGGTTTGGAATTTGAGAGAACCCTTACCTCAGGATTTATATCAGGATTAAATAGATCTATAAGAGTAGATCAGCATAACAGTATAGACAACTTAATCCAGACAGATGCATCTATAAATCCTGGAAATAGTGGAGGCCCTCTTTTAAACTCCAAGGGACAAGTTATAGGTATAAATACAGTTAAGATAAAGTCACAGGTAGCTGAAGGTTTGGGTTTTGCCATACCTATAAATATAGCAAAGCCTATAATAGATAGTATAGTTAAGACAGGAGACTTTAGGACTGTAAGTCTAGGAATAAAACCTACAGAGCTAGAAGTGGCAGAGAGAGTCCTAGGTACAGAACTAGGAGCAGATTATGGGGTAGTTGTTGTAGAAACAATAGAAGGAACACCAGCCCATAAGGCAGGCTTAGAACAACTTGATATAATAACAGGTTTAGACGGTAAGAAAGTTGAAAGTGTAGGGGAACTTAACAAGCTTCTTTACAACTACAAGGATGGAGACAAGGCTAAGTTAAGCCTAGTAAGAAATGGTCAGGAGATGGAAGTAGAGATAATCCTTAAGGTATTAAAATAGGAGGTTGAATTTGAAGATATATGAGTTGGGAAAAATCCCTATAAAGGCTTGGACAGAAGAGATAGAAGATGAGGCCCTAAAGCAGGCAGAGAATCTTTCTAACCTAGACTTTGCCTTTAGGCATATAGCACTTATGCCAGATGTTCATGTAGGCTTTGGTATGCCTATAGGTGGAGTCCTGGCAGCCATAGACACAGTTGTTCCTAATGCTGTTGGAGTAGACATAGGATGTGGGCTAGTGGCAGCTAAAACAGATATAAGACATGAGGATATAGGCAGAAGATCCTTGGAATATATAGTAAGAGATGGTCACAGAAAGCTACCCTTGGGTTTTCAAAATCAGAGAAATCCCAGATCTTGGGAGGGCTTTCAAAGGCCACCAAAATCCGACATAATAGAAAAAGAACTTGATAATGCCAGCTACCAATTAGGCAGTTTAGGTGGAGGAAATCACTTTATAAGTATGGAGGCCGGCAGTGATGGCCATGTTTGGATTATGGTCCATTCAGGAAGTAGGAATTTTGGCCATACAGTAGCCAGCCACTACAATAAACTGGCCCAAAATTTTGTCTGGAATAAAGATAGTAAGGACCTAGCCTATCTTCCACTATCCAGCCCTGAAGGTAGAAACTACTTTAGGGATATGAATTTTGTCCTGGACTTTGCCAGGGAAAATAGGAGGCAGATACTAGAGGACTTCTACAGGATATTTAAGGAATACACATGCTCAGAAGAAATACTAGATCAGGTGTCCTGCCACCATAACTATGCCTCTAGGGAGGAGCACTTTGGAAGGGAAGTTATAGTCCACAGGAAGGGAGCCATAAAAGCTTCTAAGGGACTTAGGGCCATTATTCCAGGGTCTATGGGAACCTCTTCCTATATAGTAGGAGGTTTAGGGAATCAGGAAAGTTTTGAAAGCTGCTCTCATGGAGCAGGCAGGGACATGTCTAGAAAAGAAGCTAATAAAGCTATAGATAGAGAAGATTTTAGAAAGTCTATGAGGGGGATAGTCTACAAGGAGGGCAAGGACCTTTCAGAGGCTCCCCAGGCCTATAAGGATATAGACCAGGTAATGGAAGATCAAAAGGATCTTTGTGAAATTTTAGTAGAGTTAAGACCTTTGGGAGTAATAAAAGCTTAGAGAATAGGGTTTTCCCCTATTCTTTTATTTTATGGGAGGTTTACATGGAAAAAGATTACAAAAGATTCACCAATCTGTAATTATCTTGTAATAGTAAAACTAGATTCTTGAGGGTATAATTACAACATGAGAGATTGAGAAGTCCAGGGGGAAAACAATAAGGAGGAAAAGTAAATGAAATTTAAGATGAATAAAAAAGTTATGGCTTTTGGTTTAGCTAGTGCAATTGCATTGGGAAATATGGCTACAGTAGTGGCCACAGAGCCAGTAAAAATTGAAGATGTAAAGGTTGAGGAAGATAACTTTATAAGTGATAATTATAGCTTTAAATTTAAGAAAGCACCTGTTTGGAAAAATTTTGTTACCATTGAGGAAGGAGAAAAGGAAGTTAAATTTATATTTACCCCTAAAGACAAGATGAATAAGTCTCATACCTTCTTTACCATAGAAATGAAAGAACTAGGTCACAAGTTAGAAAAAGATGAGATAGATTTAGGAAAAGATAGATACCAATACCTAGGTAAAATAGATGATAAGGTAGATTACAAAGAAGGAACAAGTGCCAAGGAAGATTTTCAATCAGTGCTTAAAGTTCTAGATGGTGTAGATGATTTATTTGAAATATTAGAAAAAGAGTATATATACAAGAACTTTGGATTTAAATTAAGGAAACCCTTAACTTGGGACAACTTTGTATTTGTAGAAGAAATAGAAGCTGAAGAAGCAGATGACTTAGTTGGAAAAGTTAAATTTAACTTTATACCAAAGGATAAGATGAACATGCCCCATAATTTTCTTACAATAGAAATGAAGGGACTAAACTACCAAGTTACAGATGGAGAGATATCTCTAGGAAAAGGTAAGTATCAATATATAGCCAAGATAAATGACAAGGTAGATTACAAGGAAGGAACCAGTGCTAGGGAAGATTTTAAGTCAGTAGTTGAAGCATTAGACGGTATAGATGATTTGTTTAGTCCCATAAAGGCAGAACTTGAGGATTACTTTAATGATAAATATAAGTTTGGTCTTAAGGTAGCACCTATATGGGATATGAAGGTTAAAGTTCAAGAAAACGAAGACAGGTCAGAAGTTAAATTTATTTATATGCCAAAGGATAAGATGAACAAGGAATTTAATTTCTTCTCTTTAAAGGTAAAACCATTGGACTATAAGCTAGCAGAAGATGAGACAGTTCTTGAAACTAGAGAACATCAGTATATAGTTAAATTAAATAAAGACATTCCTTATGAAAAAGATAGTCAAGTTAGGAAAGATTTTGATAAGGTAAACAGGGTTCTAGATGGTATAGACGATCTATTTTGGTTAATGGAGACAAAAGATCAAGCTCAAGAGGTTACCAATATGGATAAGCTAGTTATTAATGGAAAGGAAGTAGTTCTAAAGAACAAAATTCAAAAGGACAGTCAAGGAAATCTGATCTATCCATTAGTTGAAATCACTAGTGAGTTAGGATTTAAGCCTAGCTGGGATGGAAAAAATAGGATAGCTACTATATCAAAAGGTAATTTAACAGCTGGCACAAATGTAGATACTAAAGAAAACTTCTACTCAATGGCTAGAATAGAATTAGAATCAAACTCTACTATAGTTAAGTCAAGAACTTTTGTACCTGAATCCTTTTTTAGTGAGGTTCTAAAGGCAGAAAAAACAGTAGAAAATGGAGTATTAAATATTAAATTAAAATAAGATATAAGCATGGGAAAATCGCAAAAGCCACCAAATTTATTTGGTGGCTTTATTTTTTAATAAACTCTTTATAGTAGTTTTTATTCCCTAAGATTTAAATAAGGAGAGAAGAACAATTTGTTTTTTTCTCTTCTATTGATATAATATAAGCAAAGACTAGTAAATTTAGGAGGGGTAATAATGGGTAAATCATTAAAGGGTACTAAAACAGCAGAAAATTTAATGAAGTCATTTGCAGGTGAATCACAGGCGAGAATGAGATATACATACTATGCATCTGAGGCTAAGAAGGAAGGTTATGTTCAGATTCAAAATATATTCTTAGAAACAGCAGAAAATGAAAAAGAACATGCCAAGAGATTTATGAAGTTCTTAAAAAAGGATCTACAGGACGAAATGATTGAAATCCATGCAGACTATCCAGTAGGCCTAGCTGATACTAAGACAAATCTTCTATCAGCAGCAAATGGAGAGCAAGATGAGTGGGAAAATCTATATCCAGAATTTGCTAAGGTGGCAGAAGAGGAAGGTTTCCCAGAAATAGCCTATGTTTGGAGAGAAATATCAGAAGCAGAAGAAAGACATGAAATTAGATTTAGAAAGCTATTAGCAAATATTGAAAATGACAGGGTTTTCAAGAGAGAAGAAGTTAAGGAATGGAAATGTAATAACTGTGGCTACATCCACACAGGAAAGGAAGCACCAGAGCTTTGTCCAGCCTGTGCCCATCCACAAGGATACTTTGAAATATTTGTAGAAACATATTAGTCTATCTAGCCTTCTCAAAGTTGAGAGGGCTTTTTTTATGGAAAAAATCCTTAGGCCTATAAAATGTGATAGTATATAGACCTAAAGTCAAGGAATATACGAAGGGGCCTAGACCAAGTTTTAAGAGAAAGAGGTAAAGAATGAATATAAAGATAATATGTGTGGGGAAGATCAAGGAAAAATTTATGAAGCAGGGCATAGATGAATATGCCAAGAGAATGGGAAGGTATGGTAAGCTGGAAATAATAGAGCTGGCAGATGAAAAAACCAAGGAAAACCTAAATGAAAATGAAATAAATCTTATAAAGAAAAAGGAAGCTGAAAGAATCATAGGAAAGCTACCTCAAAACTCCTATAATATAGCCCTGGCAATTGAAGGGGAAAAGCTGTCATCAGAAGAATTGGCAACCAAGCTAGAAGGACTTATGGTGGAAGGAAAGAGCAGTCTTGTATTTATTATAGGAGGTTCCCTAGGCCTATCCAAGGATGTTCTGGATCTTTGTGACTACAGCCTATCATTTTCCAAAATGACCTTCCCCCATCAACTTATGAGAATGATCCTGCTAGAACAGATCTACAGGGCTTTTAGAATTATAAACAATGAACCCTATCATAAGTAGGCCTTAAAATCTTATATATAAGATAAGTTCTTAGGGTATAAGAAGGCTAGGAGGGGTTATTATGAAATTAGAGGAAAAGGTAGTTATATTAACTGGTGCCAGCTCAGGTATAGGCAGTGCCACTGCCCTTAGGTTTGCAAAGGAAGGGGCAAAGGTTGTGGCTGTAGCCAGGAGAAGGGAAAAGCTAGAGGCCCTAAGAGATGAGGCCAAGGATTTTAGGGGAGAAATTTATCCTCTAGAAGGAGATGTATCAAGGGATGAAGACATTAGAAATATTGTCAAAGAAGCTCTAGACAGATATGGTAAGATCCATATCTTGGTTAACAATGCAGGGGTTTTAGACAACTATCTTTCAGCAGATAATATGGAGGATGAGGTT
The DNA here is from genome assembly GCA_030152145.1 of Tissierellales bacterium. Classification (GTDB taxonomy): domain Bacteria; phylum Bacillota; class Clostridia; order Tissierellales; family JASKZW01; genus JASLIL01. Next base: position 11,884 of record JASLIL010000015.1, on the reverse strand, counting down.
TGGGATAGGGTTATGGAGGTAAATCTAACTGGGCCTATGAAGATGATCAGGGAGGTAATACCCCATATGATCAAGGAGGGCTCTGGAAATATAATAAATACTGCGTCGGTTGGCGGTCTCTATGGAGGGCGTGGCGGTATAGCCTATGTTTCTAGTAAACATGGACTTGTAGGTATGACCAAGCACATAGGTTTTATGTTCCAGGATAAGGGCATAAGGTGTAATGCCATAGCTCCAGGCAGTATTAAGACAGAAATAGGCCAGAAGGTTTCAAGCCCAAATCAGCAGATATTGGATAAGCTTATGAAGGGGGTAGAAGTTCTACCAATTTTTGGAGAGGCAGATCAGATAGCCAAGGCTATGGTGTTTTTAGCTTCAGATGATTCAAGTTTTGTAAATGGAACAGTTTTAGTAGCTGATGGAGGCTGGACAGCTTTTTAGTCTGTGGATAGTTTAATTTCCTTAAAAAAGTCTTCCACAGAAGGGTATTCTGAAACTTATACACATGTGGATGGATATCTTTTAAAAACCAGTATAGAATGGATTTAAGTTTATAGATAGGGAAAGGACAAAGTTCTAAAAGAAATAAGAGGAACTTGTCCTTTTCTTTTTCTTCTTAAAAGAGAGCAAACAAGTTTTCTTGTTTTTTTGTTTATAAGATGATACCTTTTTAGCTTAAATAGATTAAGCCTAAAAAGAGATGGATTACAATTAGCCAGTACACTTTAAATGTGTTATGATAAACTTAAGAATACTTACTACAGGGAGGCTTTTAAATATGAAAAATAAGGATATACTATTAGTTTCAGATTTTGTGGGAGTGGGAAGAGTGGCACTTTCTTGTATGATACCAGTCCTATCTACTATGGAAGGAAGTTTAAGCTACCTACCTACTGCAGTAGTTTCCAATAATTTTGGATATGGAGAGGCAGTTATCAAGGATCTAACAGATTTTATGGTTGATAGTAAGGAGATGTGGAAGAAGAAAGACTTTAAATTTGATATAGTTTCCACAGGTATTATAATGAACACCAAGCAGGTAGATATTGTAAGGGAAATAATAGATTGGCATGAGGAAAGACCCCTTGTTATAGCAGATCCTATAATGGGTGACGGGGGAAAGGTCTATCCAGGACTGCCAGAGGATATGATAGAAGCTTCCCGCCAAGCAGTTCTTCTAGCAGATATAATCCTACCAAACATAACAGAGCTAGCCCTAATAGTTGGAGAGGAATATAGGGATGACCTAGACCATGAAACCCTGGTAGCTTGGTTGGAAAAATTAATGAATCAGGGAGTCAAGGCAGCTGCCATAACCGGAGTTAAGATAGGGTCCAGCCACTTTGTTTACGGCTACAATATGGAAAAGGAAATTTTCCGTGTAGAATACAGGCACCTTCCTATAGAAATAGGTGGGGCAGGAGATGTATTTAGCTCCTTATTAATAGGTCTTATACAGAAAGATCTAGATCTTAAGGAAGGGGTTAAAAAGGCTACAGACATACTTAGTAATATTATAGAAGCTGAGTATAATAGAGGTATAGGAGATTGGGCCATGGAAATAGAAATAGAAAGATATCTAAAGGATATAAGGGAAGTCTTATTATAGGAAACTGCTCTAGATTTTAATCTGGAGCAGTTTTATTTATGCCAATATAGGGCTTAAATTTGTTATAATGAACTTATATTATAGATAGACTGGAGAGGCTTATGGAGAAGAGAAGATTTAAGATCATAGTACTTGTTTTAATAGAGCAGCTTATAAAGATATTTATAAATGCTAACTACCTAGAGTCTAATATTCCAATTATAAAACCCCTTGTGTATTTTAGCCCCATGTTTAATAGGGATTATTCTTGGATAAATGGACTTTTTAACCTAGGTATAAATAAGGCTATTCATATAGTCCTTGTTGTGGTTACCATAGTTTTTCTTTACTTGTTTTATAGGTATTTAAGGGATAGCTTAAGTGTGGATATAGAGATAGGCTATATACTTATGATGTCTGGGGCCGTATGCTCCTTGATTGACAAGGTTTTTTGGGATGGGAGCCTGGACTATATTTACTTAAGGGGCTTGTTTACCTTTGACTTAAAAGATGCCTATATGTCCCTGGCTGTGGTCCTGGCCCTTTATGGCCTTATATTTAATAGGGATCTTGATAGGGAATTAGATGAGATTTCCTTTAAGGGATTTATGGACCATATAAGAAAAAAATAAGATTTGGCTGGACCTGGGATAGGCTTATCTAGGGTCCAGCTTTTTTCTATCTTTAATTAAATCTTAAGGGGAAAATAGGACCTCTTAGAAGCTAAAAGCAACCAGTTAGGCCTAGGCTATCGCTAGACTTAAGGGAATAGGGTATAATCTAGACAAAGGAGGAGAAGATGAGAATAAGGATAGAAGTTGAAGAAGACTTAGATGAGGATGAGATTATTATTAGATGTGGAGACTTGACTAAGGAGATATATAGGATACAGAAAATCCTTCTAGATGAGTTCTCAAAAAATCCTCAGATTATTTTTTATAAGGATGGAAAGGATTACTATATAGATTTGGAGGAGATTTTATTTTTCGAAAGTTATGGTAAGGCCATACATAGTCATACTAGGAATGATTTTTATGAGGTTAACTACAAGCTTTATGAGTTGGAGGAAATTCTACCAAGAAACTTTATAAGGGTATCCAAGTCTACTATTGTAAATACAAGGGCTATTAGCTCCATAACCAGAGAAATAAGTTCATCTAGTCTATTGGAATTTCAGGCCAGTCATAAGACAAGTTATGTTTCTAGATTTTACTATAAGGATTTGAAGTATAGGTTGGAGGAAGTGAGGAGATAGGATGAATAGTTTAAGGAAGAATAGGATTTTCATAGGGTTGATTTTCATTTTTGCTAGTTTGGGGCTTTTGGCCAACAAATTAGGCTATTTTAAGGAATTTAGGTTTTTTTATATAGCCATAGCCATATATCTATTGGTTTATGGTCTGGAGAAACTTTTTAGGAAGGATTTCTCAGCCTTCTTTTTTTCCCTGGCTCTTATAGCCATAATATTTTCCAAGGAACTTGGTATTGAGGAGGTAAGTGGCTGGTTTTTATTTTTGATAGCTGGGCTTTTAAGTATTGGTTTTTCCCTGATTTTCAAGGGGAGACCTGGCATCTCTATTAGTCACGATTTAAAGGGAGAAGTAAAGAATAGGATGTATATTGATCAGGATAATCAGGCCTTTATGAATGTAAGTTTTTCATCGGCCATAAGATATTTAAGTTTAGAAGATTTTAAGTTTGCCAGTGCTGAATCCAATTTTGCAGGCTTAAAGCTTTATCTAGATGGTTCTAAGATAGAAAGTGAGGCAGTTCTGGACCTGGACCTTAACTTTAGTGGAGTGGAAATCTATATACCCAAGGAATGGACAGCCATAGATAGGACAAAGACTGCTTTTGGTAGACTGGAGAATAATGATCTCTATGGTGATTTTAAGACAGGGGAAAGGCTGGTGCTAGAGGGAGATATAAACTTTGCTGCTGTAAAGATAGTATATGTATAGGGAAACCATGGGCAAGCCCATGGTTTTTTACAATTTCAAGGTCTTTAAGGTGTTTTTTCCTGGAATTCCATCAGCCTTTAGGCCCCTGCCTTTCTGGAAATTTTTAAGGGCTTCCTTGGATTTTTTGCCAAAAACTCCATCGGCCTTTCCAGAGTTATAGCCTAGCTCTTTTAGTCTTTTTTGGATCTTGAGGTTTTTGGTCTTATTAGGACTTTTCTTACCATAGGGGCAGCCACTTTTATGGAGGTGGGCTGAATAGCCTCCACAGTGATAGTGGTAGTAGCCTAGACTTAGACTAAGACCAAGTATTAAAAACTTTTTATTTTTCATTGGAAGGCCTCCCTTTATTTATTTAAGTTGATTGGAGCACAGATAAGATCTAGGATACTATCTTTATAGGGAAATATTATAGCTAGAGCCTTGAAAATACATTGAAAAAATAGTAAGAATTTACCAATAACTAGAGTTGAATGAATGTTTCTTGTGAAACATTGGGCTAGATGGTTTTTGGGGATAGAAATTTTTGAAATTAGCCTATAAAATTGGCTATAGATCTATGGGGATAGAAATTCTAGAATTCTAGCTATTTTCAGGCTATTAGAAAAACCAAGTTATAGATATAATTTATAGGAAGATAAGGCGAATAGATAATATCTATATCGTTTGAGTTAAATAAATTTTAGTGTTAATATCCTTATGGTATGAGTTTTAAACCAAAAAATAAAAAAATTATATAATAAGGGGTGTTTTCATGAGAAATAAAAGTATAAGACTATTGTCTGTTTTACTTTTACTGACTCTACTTGTAACTGGTTGTAGTAAAGGGGCAGAGAAGCCAGCAGAAACAGAAGAACCAGAAGTAGTGGAAAATGAGACAGAAGAAGAGGTAGTTGAGGAAAAGCTTGATTTTGAAGGTAGACAGATGAACGTAGTTACTACTTCAGAAAAATACAATGACTTATTTAATGAGTTTGCTGAAGAAGTAAATGCTAAGGTTGACTTTTTATCTATGTCAAGTGGAGAAGTTCTTTCAAGAGTAGAGGCTGAAGGTGGAAAGCCAATGGCTGACCTATGGTTTGGTGGCGGTATAGATGCCTTTATGGCAGCTAAGGATGCAGGTTTCCTAGATAGCTATATACCAGGAGAAGCAGACAAGGTTGGAGCAGAATTTAAGGATGCTGAAGGCTATTGGATCGCTAAGGGTCTTACTGTTGTAGGATTTTTAGTTGATGAAGAGCAGTTAAAGGAAAAGGGCCTAGAAACTCCTAGAACTTGGGAAGAATTGGCAGATCCTAAATATAAAGATGAAATAATAATGGCTAATCCAGCTATTTCAGGTACTAACTACGGTGCAGTTAAGGGTATCTTAGATATGTTTGGAGAGGAAAAGGGATGGGAGTATTTAGAAAAGTTAAATGACAATATTCCATTCTATGGTAAGAGAGGTAAGGACCCACAAGAAAAGACTATAGAGGGAGAATTCTCAATTGGAATTATTCCGGCTGATAAGGGTTCTTTTGATGAAGCAGAGAAAAATAACCTAACAGTTATCTATCCTGAAGATGGTATACCTTGGGTACCAGAGGGAGTAGCTATTTTCAAAGATGGCGAAGGTGCAGATATAGCTAAGGCCTTTATAGACTTTATGCTAAGAGATGAAAACCAGGAGAAACTAGCTGAGCTAGATGGTAAGGATGGAGCTCAAATGGTTAAAGAAGGAGTTTCTGGTTATGATCTAGGATTACCAAAAGATAAGCTTATAGATCAAGATATTTCAACTTTCGGTAGTATGAGAGATGAGATTTTAGGAAGATGGGAAGAGTTGACACAAGGTAAGTAGGATTTTAGGTGGGATGGCAAAACCATTCCACCTTTTTTATATGGAAAGGAGGCTAGTATGAGAAAAAAACTCTTAGATTCTTTAGATAGATTGCTAATGATCATGGTTATGCTTTCGGTTTTAGTTTTTATCCTCTATCCCTTTATAGCTGTTTTCAGAACCTCTATGACAGATCAGGGCCAGTGGGATTTTTCAAATTTTAATTTTTTGAAAAAAGAGTCCTATCTAATTAAAAATTCTATAACTACAGCCATATACACAACCTTACTAAGCACCTTGTTTGCAATTATGGTTGCAGTTTATCACTATATATCCGACGAGAAACACAAGAAAATTATAATGGCAATTTTAATGTTAACTATTATATCACCACCCTTTGTAACATCCCTGTCCTATATTAGACTTTTTGGTCGTAGGGGGCTGATTACTTATGGGATTTTAGGACTTTCTATATCTCCCTATGGCCAGTTGGGAATAGTTTTAATGCAGAGTTTAGGTTTTACATCTATGAATGCAATTCTCTTAATAGGCTATTTAAAGGGACTGGACAAGACCTTAATAGAGTCTGCCAGAAGTCTTGGTGCCAGGACTACAGATATAATAAAGGATGTTATTATTCCCTTGATTAAGCCTAGTATAACGGTGGTTATGCTCTTAAGCTTTATAAGATCCCTGTCGGATTTTTCAACACCTAGGATCATAGGTGGTGCTTTTAATGTCCTGGCTACAGAGGCCTATCTTTCAGTTATAGCCAAGGGAAATATAAGAAGGGCAGCTACTATATCGGTAGTTCTTTTTGTGCCCGCAATTATAGTTTTTATTCTATATATGACAAAGTTTCAGTCAGTTGCCATGAGTCAACATGGTAGCAGTTCAGGTAGTGGAGTAAAGATAAAGAAGGAGGGACTACTTTATAATCTTATGAAGTGGGGAGCTATTTTCTTTTTAGGCTGGATCTTAATTCAGTACACTTCCATTATAATGTCAGCATTTACAGATATGCACAAGGGTAAGATGTACTTTACCTTAGATCACTTTAGGGAGAGCAAAATGTATATATCAGATACCTTCTTGAGGAGTATAGTGGTCTCCTTGATAGCTGGGGTTTTAAGTTCTCTAATAGGACTTATACTGGAGTACTATGCCTTTATAAGGGGCTATAAGTCCATGAAGGCCATAGATTTCATAGCCACCATGCCCTATATAGTGCCTGGTACCTTCTTTGGTATTGGTTATATACTGGCCTTTAACAAGGCGCCCTTAGAGCTAACGGGAACATTTTTAATAGTAATATTAAATGTGGTATTTAAGCAGCTTCCCTTTTCATCAAAGGTAGGCTACTCAACCCTAACCCAGATCAACAAGGACACTATAAACTCTGTTAGGGACCTAGGTGGCCATAATATCCATGTCTTAAAGGATTTAATCCTGCCTCTAAGTAGGTCAGGACTATATATATCCTTTGTAAATGGATTTACTTCAACTATGACAACTATAGGGTCTATAATATTTCTAGTCTATCCAAAGCAGAAGTTGGCTACTATGGTAATGTTTGATGTTATAGAGTCTGGAAAATATGGAATTGGATCGGTAATAGCCTTTTTAATAATAGTAATTTGTTTAATAGTTAATGGCTTGTATTATTTCTTTTTAAAGAGAAAGGGTGAGAAAAATATTTCTAGAAGTATCTAACTTAAGTAAGATTTACGGAGAAAAAAAGGCCATAGATGGAATTAGCTTTAGCTTGGAAAAAGGTAGTATGACCTGTATACTAGGTCCTAGTGGCTGCGGTAAAACAACTATTCTAAGGTGCCTTGGAGGTTTTGAAGAACCAGATGGAGGAAGTATAGTTTTAGATGGCAGGGATATCTTAAGCTTGAATCCAGAAGAAAGACCAACCTCCACAGTATTTCAATCCTATGGACTATTTCCCCATAAATCTGTAATAGATAATGTTGTATATGGATTAAAATTTAAAAAATACTCTAAGAAGAAGGCTTTGGAAGAGGGCCTTGAGATACTCCAAATGGTTGGGCTTTCTGACTATGAAAATAGGAGGATACAGGAACTTTCAGGTGGTGAGCAGCAAAGGGTTGCCTTGGCTCGCTCTCTTGTGGTTAAGCCAGATCTACTGCTTCTAGATGAGCCTTTCTCCAACCTGGATGCCAAGTTAAGATTGACTATGAGAGAGGAAATACAGAGGATTCAAAAGAATTTTAATGTAACAACTATATTTGTTACCCATGATCAGGAGGATGCTTTTTCAGTAGCTGATAATATAATTCTTATGAATAAGGGGAAGATAGAGCAGATTTCCAATCCTATAGATATTTATAAGCACCCCAATGGAAAATTTCCTCTTCACTTTATAGGACGTTCTAATATTAGAAAGGAAGATAAGGGAGTGGAATTTGTTAGACCAGAGGCTATAGAAATATCTAAGATGCCTGGTGAAGACCTGAAGGAGGCTAGAATTCTAAAGAGGATATTCAAGGGTCCTATTGTAGAATATATAGTGGATCTTAAGGGAGAAAGTTTAGTAGCTATAGAGCTTTCCAGTAGGGAGATGTATGAAGTAGGGGATAGAGTTTTTCTTGATTTTAAAATAAAGACTATATAGAGAGGGCCTGGCCCTCTTTATTTTTCTGTAAATTATGTCATTATGGTGACAATAGAGACTATATCTTTATTTAAAAAAATTAAAATGTTATAATGTATTCTCAAGCGAGTATAAATTAAGTTAAGTTTTAAGGGAGCTATTAATATGGAAACCTTAGTTAAAGAATAAATTATGTAAGGAGATGTTTATGTGAATAAAAGATTTAGGTTTATAGCATTTGTCTTACTGATTACAATGCTGATTCCCATAGGAGCTTCTGTAGTAGAAGCGGCTAGCAAGCCAGTGCAGATAGATGCTAGAAAGCTAGTTTTTAATACGGGAGTTTCATCAGATCAAATAAAACTTTTAAAGGACTTCTTTAGAATAAGAAATGATAAGAATGTGCCATGGGGATATGCTTATGATGACAGAACCAAGGAATTGGTTAGGGCTTATCAGAAAAAGAATGGTTTAGGATCAGATGGTGTAGCAGGTACAGCAACTATAAACAAGATAAATGCAGAGATAAAGAGTAAGAATTACAGGATAGGTTTAAGAAAACCAAATATAAAGAATAGTGGAGACTTGATTTTGATTAACAAGTCCTCAAATACCCTTTACCTTATGAGAAATGGAAGTATATTTAAATCCTATCCAGTGGCTACAGGAAAGGCAGCTAATTTAACTCCAGATGGAAAACACAAGGTAGTAGTAAAGTATGTTAATCCTGGTTGGGGTGGAGGTAGTAGCGGTAAACCAATTCCAGGAGGAGTGCCTCATAATCCATTGGGAACTAGATGGATAGGTATTAATTATGGAGGAGGAGGCCAATATGGTATGCATGGTAACTCCAATCCAAAGTCCATAGGAAGATATGCTTCAGCTGGTTGTGTTAGAATGTTTAATGAAGATGTAGAGGATCTTTATGAACATGTAAAGATAGGGACACCAGTTTGGATAGGACATGAGGGATTACTTTCATCTTATGGAGTAGAATTTAAGGAAGAATTACCGGCTCCAAGTAAGCCAAAGCCTGAAAAACCAAAACCAGAAAAGCCAAAACCAGAAAAGCCTAGTAAGCCAGTTCCACCAAAGCCAACTTGGCCTAAAGAACAGCCAAATGTTAAGGTTAAGCTTAATGGGGAAATTTTGGATTTAAGTAAGTTTGTCTTAAATAATAAGAATAGAACCTACCATCCATACAGGGAAATCCTAGAGAGTGTAGGGGCTATAGTAGGCTGGGATAAGGATAAACAAACAGCCTTGGCAGAGTTAGATGGAAATATAATCGAGTTTACTATAAACTCCAATATCTATAGGGTAAATGGAGAAAAAAGAATACTACCAGAAGGTCAAAAGCCATTCTTATATAGGGATAGTAAGTCAGAAAACAGTAGCACCTATATACCAATTAGGTATGCTATGGAGGCTTTAGGCTTTAAGGTGGACTGGGATGAGAAGACAAGTACAGTTTTAATTACTGGAGGAGACTGGGAGATACTAGAACCAGAAGAACCAGTAGAGCCAGAGGATCCTATAGAAACCGAAGATTTAGAAGAGGATGATCCAGAGAAACTGGAAATTGAGGAAATAGAGACTGATAAGCCTAAGGAAGATGAAAAGATTGAGAAGGGTGACAAGGACGGCATATCAACTGTAATACTAGATGTTAAGATATAAAAAGTAGGCTTTTGCCTACTTTTTTTATTTAAACTGAGAGATTCAAATATAATTGGATATAAATAAGATAAAGGTAGGTAATATTAATAAAATAAAGAGGTGTTAATTTGAAGGAACTAATAGATATAGTTAACAAGCATAGAACTGATCTATATAGTGTTTATACTAAAGAGCTGAACGGTATATATTGCGATGATAGACCAGGGCTTCAACTAATTTATATTATAGAGGGGAAAATAGGTGTAAAGCTTTATGATAGACCAGTTATATTGGAAGAAGGAGATATCTTTATATTTAATAGATTTGAGTCCAGGTTTCTTTATAGCAAGACCATGGATAATCTTTGTTTAATTCTAAACTTGCCTATAGAAGCTTTTGAACTTCCTGATTGTAGCTATCCTGATATAAGGTTTATAAATTACATAAAGAGGGATTATGTGGTGGATGAACTGGTGGAGGTCTTAGCTAGATTGTATAAGATCTATTTAGAAGAGGGGGTTTTATCTGAAGACACTGAAGATATAAAAATCCTTGTAAAGTTATTAAAATATAATTATATTAATAAGGATTTTTTTATTAATGGTTTTGATGAAAAATCTTCATATATAGAGATAATAGAAGATATCGTTTATCGAAATGACTTTGATAAATTGAATTTGAATTATGTAGAAGATGAAGTGCACCTAAGCCCATCCTATATCTCTAAAATATTTAATGAGCTATCAGGTCTTAAGTTTACAGAGTTTGTCCAACAATTAAAGCTTGTCTATGCCTGCTTTACACTCCTATATACAAATCAAAGTTTAGACGAAGTTTCAACATCAGTTTCCTTTAATTCCAGTAGATCGTTAAATAGGCTGTTTGATAAATATTTAGATATGACACCATCTGATTATAGGCAAAGATATAAAGGTCGTAATTCGGGTTTTAGATTTAAGTCTAAATTAGAAGAATTTGTAAGAAAGGCTGGTCAAGTTGATTATAATAACTTTTTAAAGAAATTTCGTTTTACTTATGAGGGGAAAGATAGAATTAAAATATTTAGACCCTGCCAGGAGGAAAAACTGTTTAAGCCTTGGCTAATAGTAAGAAATCTCCAGACTATAGGAACAGATCATATAAGTATAATAAATGAATTAGCATCAAGAGTTAATTTAGAGGAAATAATGTTAAGATTTGACTATATAGAAGAAACAGATTCTTTTAAGTTCCATGATCTTGAGTATGTTCTTGATGAAACCTTATTAGCTCTTTTTCTAAATATTTGTGTAGAAAACAACATAAGGGCTGTTATTAGTCTAAATTCAGGTAAATTAGTCCTAACAGATTTAGGAGTAGAGAGAAAAATTTATATTTATAGAAAGTTTTTAAATTTCTTAGAAAATAGTGTTGGTGCTATAGGTATGAGGAGATTTTCTTATCTAATAGATGTTAGAGATATAGCAGATTATTTAGATCAGGAAGACCTTTTATTTAAGTATAGAGATTATATAGCCATGCAACATATGTTAATAGGAGAGTTTCTAGGAGACTATAAATATAGATGGGGTACAGAAAATGGTGAGGTTGATTATGAAAAATTAGACAAACTAAAGAAAGTTCATGAGAGAATATATGATAAATCTACAATACAACCAACTATCATTTCTTTAGAATATAGAAACAATGATATTTTAAGTATTGACTCCCTTGAACAACTAGAAAAAACTGAAGATTATGAAAAACGTATTCTTGATAAAGTTCAAAAACTGAAAAGGCAACTAAAGATGCCAGTGGATAGAGTATATATAAGAGGTATATATGAACACATAGATATTAGCAAGGTAGATTTAAGGTATAGGGAACTTTTTATGGTTCAGCTAATGTTAAAGAGTATCTTTGTACTTAATAGTGATATAGATATTGTTACAGATTACAAGGTTAGGGATATTCGTGAGGAATCTGGATTTTATTATCCTAAAATTTTAGATGAGTTTGGTTTTTATACTCCTATTTATTGGTCTATGTTTTTATTAGGTCAATTAGATGGTGGAATTTTATATAGGGGTAATGGCTATATAGTAACAAAAGATAGAGAAGATATATCAATAATAATTTATGGGAATCTACTATTAGATTATTTGTATGCTTCAGATAGGGACTATAAGGATTTAAAGTATGATAAATATAAGGTAGATTATAGTATTGAAGGATTAAATGGGAAATACAAGATAACA
>JASLIL010000006.1 GCA_030152145.1 Tissierellales bacterium | reverse complement strand
TCTGTTAGAAGTTTTTGTACTCCATCATCTAAAGCCTCATATTCTCTTAAAGCTTTTTCCACAGCTTCCTTATTTTCTAATTTTACTGTTTCTTCTGTTAAAGCCAATACTTCTTTATTGTCTTCTTTAAATTTATTTGCTGCTTCTGTTAACTTTAGAGCTTCCTCTATTGTATTTTTTACATCTATATTCAAACTCTCAAATCTAGATTTGATTGGATTAAAAGCATCTATAATTTCCTGATTATTTAGTTCCATTATAGACTCATTTAGTAAAACCATACTATCTTTAATATTCTCAAGCTGATTGCTTAAATTTTTAATTTTTTTTTCAATTAATTCTATTTGATTTAATGAATCAATGTTTCTACTACCAGCAGAAGCTCTGTTCCCAGCTACACCATTAGTCGTTTTTTCACCAAGTTGCTCTTTTAAATCATCATTCATACTTTCTAGCTTATCTAAATCTTTATTAAGTTTATCCAATGCTTCTAATATCTTATCTTCCAATGGTTTTTCCTCTGGTTTTTCCTCTGGCTTCTCCTCTGGTTTCTCCTCTGGCTTCTCCTCTGGTTTTTCCTCTGGCTTCTCCTCTGGTTTTTCCTCTGGCTTCTCCTCTGGCTTCTCCTCTGGCTTCTCCTCTGGTTTTTCTTTTCTATTAACAATAGAATCAATGTCTATTTCTTTTCCCTTAGCATCGATTATAGTAACACCTTCTCCAAGCTCTACTTTTACAGTAGATAGCTCTATAGTTGAATCTTTAGATCCTTTGTTAAATACTGCTTTTTCAAGCTTTCCTTCACCTATTAACTTAACTTTAGAGTCAGTTACTAGCTCCATTACGCTGGAGTCCTTATCTATATCTATTATTAGGCCTTCTACTTTTTCTAAAACCCTTATAATATCTGATTGACTTTCTTTTATTCCCAATCTCCTAGCTGATCTAACAAGGATTCTTCCCTCAACTCTAACTGATGAAAGATTCATCTCAGCTAGACTTACACCTTCTGCTAGGATCAAGTCTCCCTTAATCTTCAAATCCTCCAAGTTAACATCCTTAGAGTTTATAAATAAGTTTCCATTTATAGTTTTCCCCTTAACTAAACCTGGCTCTTGCACATATTCATCTGCAATGCTGTTAAGTACCGTAGCAAATTCTGCTCTAGTTATATTTGCCTTTGGCTTGATTTCATCCTTTTCATTTCCTTTAATATATCCTAAATCAACCAAAGCATTTATAGCATTTCTAGACCAAGTTGATATCTCATCATAGTCTGATATGTTCTTTTTTGGCTTCTCGCCCTTAGATACATCCATAACCCTAGCTATAACTAGAAAAGCTTCCTCCCTAGTTATTGCCTTGTCAGGATTCATCTCATTATTGCTTCCTTGAAATATTCCTGCGGCAACAGATTTAGATATCTCGCTATAGTACCACTTGGAACTATCCATATCCTTATAATTACTTAAGTCTGCCTTTTCCTTTAATCCTAACATCCTATTTACTACAGTTGCCATTTGAGCTCTAGTCAGAACTCCGTTTGGATTGATCTTACCATCCATTCCCTTTAATAAACCATTTTTTATAGCATTCTCAATACCAGGTTTAGCCCAGTTACTTGGCATATCAACAAATTCACCGTATGAAAATGACTGTACTGAGCTTCCTATAATTGCAGAAGCTAATATGGTCGACGTTAACTTTTTACCATCCATTGTCTAATCCCCCTTAATTAGATAATATCCCCTACTACTATTTTTACTTCCACACATCTCCCCTTTATCAAAATAGTTAGTTTATTTGGTATAAAGTATATTTATAATTTTGTATTTAAAGTTTGTATATACATTTGTATTGCTACATTATTAATAGTATAGCATATAAGCCATCCTTAAATTAGGATGGCTTACTTATTCATTAGATTGAAATGCATTATTTAAACTTATTTGTATAATTATTACCTTTAATTTACAAATAAAAAAGCTTCTGGAAATCCCAGAAGCTCTTCTGCACTTTATTCTATTTTGGATGTGATTCTATAGTTTCTCTTTCATACATTTTCCTTGGCTTATCTCCCAGGCCCTTAAGTTCTTCTCTTTTATAGGAATTATGGGCCAATCTATAGGTTTTGTCTTTTGAAGATTCGTACATATAGTAATAGTCCTCATCTATATGGAGAAAGCCTAAATATTCATAGGGGGTGTCTAGTTCTATTGAATCAATTGTGTTTGCCTTATAGGGTCCTATAAAGTCGATATGAAGATCGCTTTTCCTAACCCTGGCCGTAGCCCAAGCATCAAGATATTCAGAATCCTCCGGCTTACTTAGAACTGTATAGTTAAGTAAAAATTCCATGTAAACATAGTCCTCTGTATGGGCCAAGGAAGATCCACTAATCAGGTATTCTACCCTAGCGTTTTTACCAATTTTCTTCTTATACTTATCAAGGCCCTTCTTAACACTCTTTAAAGCAGGATCCTTTACAAGTTCCAGCCCATCTAACTCCTTCTTCCTAGTCTCCCCTGTCTTAGGATTGTATACAACCAAGTTACTCTGTCCAAATCCATTATGGTCCCTGCCCACTTCCTCCACATACCATATAGTATCATCTACATGGGCTACTATCATCCAGATATTTCTGTTTTCATCTAGGCATTCAGTCATAATTCTTTCCTCTTTAGTGTAGATGTCCTTTTCAACCAAAACACTTCTACCATTATACTTTTCATCTAGGCCAGGGAAGTTCTCACCAAAACTCTTGTAGTAATGCTTTCTATCTATAGAGGTCTGAGGCATAGGTCCTGGCATTTTCTGTTTAGGACTATTTTTAGGCTTAGCTGAGTTTATTAAAACTGACCTAGTAGCAGGATCCCAATCTACAGGAATACCGAATACCTCTGCTACAAATCTAGTTGGCACCATAGTCCTTCCCTCTACAATTATAGCTGGCTGATCCATCTCTATCTCCTGGCCATCTACCAAGGCCTTCTTCTTATCTATAGTAAGCTCCAGCTTTCTATCCTTATTAGCTGCCCTAACAGTTCTACTAGCTCCATCCCATTCAATATCATCTATTCCCAAAGAGTTAAATACAGTCCTAAAAGGTAATAGCACCCTTGAGTTCTCAACTAGGGGATACTCCTGTAGATAGACATCATTAACAATTAACTTTATACCAGCAGCATTGGCCTCTACCCCTAATAATAAAACCAGAACCAATACTAGGTAAAGAATATTTTTCTTCTTCATAAAATACCTCCTATAGGCTAAAGTTTAAAGCCAGAGACCAAGTCTCCGGCTCCAAACTAGTCCTCATATTTTTCCAACTTATGAACATAAGGTCTATCGTTCTTAAGAACAATAGTATAAAGCCAGGTGTGATTTAGAAGCTTAGCTTCCTTGCCTTCCTGAAACCTTTCATGTTCTTCAAAAAATACAACCTGATATTTGTCATCCTCTAACTTCTTAAAATCTCTCCAGTCATAACCTATCAAGTTTTCCGTAATCCCTTCAGCTGTCGTATAGTCTATAAGATCTTTCTGCATCTTGTAAAGCGGGCCATCTGGATCTATATATTCACTAACATTACTAAAGTAGCCACTATTAATAGATGAAACCAATCCTCTTAAATAACTATCCATAAGATAAGACATGTCCTCTTCTGTCAGCTCATAAGGTGCTTCATATTCAATAGCCAAGTCATAATTTCCATAGCTATTTATATCTAGGCTAAATTCCTGACTCTCGTAGGTTTCCCCATCTATCTCTACTTGACCCTTTACCTTTATAATATCACCATCAAATATAGGACCTACTGTAATAGAATCATCAGCATTTAAAATTCTGTCAGTTTTCTTTCCATCCTCTACTAAGAAAACCTTTCCCAAATCACCAGGGAAAGATGAATAGACATTTACAGAAGCAAAGTTCTCATAAGCCTCCAGATAAAGTCCTATTCTTTGGTCGAAGTCCTTAAGTTTAGCTTTCAACTCCTCTGAATCTATAAGCCCCTCCATATTAACCCTATTAAGAGCTATGGCCTTAAAGTCTTCACTATAGCTTCTCTTAAGATCCTCGCCATATTTTATCTCAATACTATGATTTCCTGGCTTTATCTTCTGGCAAACTAGTTCATATTCATGATGAACTGGATTCTCCACCTTCTTACCATCTATATATATTTCAAAATCACTGTAGATTAAATTACTATCTACCACCAAATCAAAATACTCAAAAACCAACTTGTAATCATTAAATATTAATCTACTTTTCCCATCTTGTAAAAGGTGGACAGGTCTTAGGGATTTTCCATCAAAAGACGGATCTGGTTCAGCCTCAGTCTTAGGCTCTATACTACTAGGCATAAGACCTTCTGACTTCATATGAAGAACTAATTCCTTAACAGCCCCCTCATCTAAAGCTGCACCATCAGACATCTCCATTCTAGACTTTAAGTAGTCCACATCTCCATCCAAAACAGCCTGATCCATCTTTGATAAAATCATATCCTTATCAAAGCCATCAGAAAGAAACTGGAAGGCTATAAATCCAATCAACAATAGAATCAAAGCCAGTCCAATCAGGACTTCAGCCCTCCTAGTTAGCTTCAACTTCAACACCTCCCCCAATCATGTAACCAGCAAAGTTTGAGGCTCCAGTTAAAAGGAGAACTCCAACTAAAAATAAAATCGTATTAAAACCTACAAAAATATTACCAGCAGCATAGCCTGTATCTACAGACACACTAAGCAGCCTCAATATCAAGGTTGATAGAATAGAGTAGGTTAAAGGCAATACATAAAAGAACCCATCCCCTCTAATCCTAGCATCTCTTCCTTTTTTAAACATATAGGCAATAATAAGAACTAGGAACAACAAAAGAAATAGCCTAGAAATATTTAAACTATCCTTTAAAGCCTCTCCATTCTTAAAAAGAGAAAGTTGATCATACAAGCCATAATTATCCATCTTTAAACTACCCAAATTTACAATTCCAAAAAGATAGGCCACCGCTTGAAAAGTAAGAAGGAATGAGCCTCTAGGCAAGTCATTCTTAATCCCAAAAACTAAAAGCATAATAATAGAGAAAGCTATAAAAATAGAGAAAAAAGTAAAATTACTATCCAAAATCTTATTCTCTAACTCACTATCATAACTAAAGCCCTTAAACTTCCTTCTAAAACCATAGCCTGCCATCAATCCCATAACTGCAATAACAATACTATGAATCAAAACAGATAGAAAGGAATACTTAAGGCTAATCTTCCCTACAAAAGGAACATCAACAGATTTCCTAGCAATAATAGACACAAGAGCCATCAAGCCACCATAAACCCCAGCATTTAAAAGCAGGTCTTTTATATCCCTCTTCTGGTCTTTACCAGCACTAATGTAACCTATAACTCCAAACTGTAAAACACCTATTAGAAGTGGTAAAAAGTATCCTACTCTAGCACTTCCAGCTGCATTTCCTCCAACACTTAAACTAGCCTTTGGAAGACTCAATATTGGTACAGAAGTAATAGTTGAAATCAATTTAAGGTCCATTGAAAAACCACCAAAAGTCTCCTGAAGCATGGCCACAGCAATAAGATTAAAAACCGAACTTAAAAGAAATCCCAAAACCACACTAAGACCAAAACCTATAAGCCCAGGCTTAAATCTATCCAAGCCCTTTACATCCCCTAGACCATAATCCTCCATCTTAGGCAGCTTCATATCTCCTAGCTTCACATCAAAACCTGGAATCTCCATCTTAGCCTTAGAGTCAGAAATCTTAGAACTGAAGGTAGCTGACCCACAATTACTACAGTAAACACTCTCCTCTAATCCCTCACTACCACACTCACTACAAAACTTACTAAAAGAACTCTCTAAAAAAACCTCATCCTCAAATTTAGTAAGTCTAACCCCATCATTAACACAGTAGCTACTAGAATCCCTATTCTCACTACCGCAAACTTTACAAAACATAAGCCACCTCCCTAAGCCCTATTTCCACAGGAAGCACAAAACACATCTCCCTCAAAAATTCCTGCACCACAAACTTTGCAATCAAACAAAGCCTCCTTATCCTCCAAGCTAGTAATACCAGCACCACAACTATTACAAAACTTATCCTCTGGAGAAATAGACTCATTACACTTAGAACACTTTAAACCACTTTTATCAAGCTCCTTAAGCTTAATAGTCTTCTTTAAATCATATATAGACCTATCAAGCCTCCTAAGCTCCTGAACTATATCATCCCTAGACTCTCCAACCACTCCCCTAAGCTCAGCATAGCTAGCCTCCCCAAGCCTAATAATATAAGAAGCCCTATCCCTCTCAACTTCCCTTAACCTACTCTTTAACTCCTTCATAAAATACCTCCTGTATAATATTTATATCTTAAAGATCTAATCTTTAAAATTCACAAATATAAGAATCCATCCTAACAAGCCCAATCCCCTCTAACTTAAATTCTAGCCAACAACTAGGGCCTAACTATCTTATCCTGGCTAGAATTTATTAAAACTGTCTTAAACTCAGGATTCCAATCAACCCTCTCCCCTAAAGCCTCAGCTACAAATCTTATAGGCACAAGAGTATTTCCCCTAACCAGCTTAGCTGGCACACTTAAATCAACAGCCTCTCCATTAACCCAGGCCTGACTCTCTCCAATTTTTAAGCTAATCTGCCTATCTCCCCTGCTGGCACTTATAAGCTTCTCCTTCTGGTTCCAATCTATATCATCTACCCCCAAGGCCTCAAAAATCTCCCTAAAGGGAACTAAAATTCTTCCCCCTTCATTTACAGGCTTAACTCTAGTAGTAAGATACTCATTATTTAGCATAATCCCAATCTCAGACCCAGCCCTATGGCCCTTCTTATAGTCACTCATCTTGGACCTAATAGTAGAATCCTCCACATGGTAGATTACCCCATGGGATTTTCCCATGTAATAAAGGTCAATAAATTTCTGCCTCCTATTAGCAAAAGGATTCTTCTCAGACTTTGAAAGATCTACATAGCCCTCTGGCAGAAAGTCTCTTGCATTGTCCCTGGTAAAACCCTTATAGTCAGCACTAACATCATGTAATTTTAGTTTCTTAGAAGCATCATCATAGCTTAACTTATAAAGTCTAGGCTCTCCCTCCTTGCTATGACCTCCAAAAATCAATGAATCATAATCCTTACTCCTAAAATAATCAAAAATAGCCTTTCCCTCTGAAAAATTATTTCTAGTCTCCTTTGTAATAAATCTAAAGGCCTCCTCAACCCTGCCATCAACCAGGTCATAAACTACAAAAATACCTTCATAGCTATAGGCACCTGTATGGTAAACCAACATCTGAGGATGGGACTTACCAAGAAGATCCACAAACTCTATTCCCTCTATCAAAAAACCATTATATAAATTCTTAGAAAGGTTTTTATTCCTCTCAATAAATCTATAGGTCCCGGACTTGTGGTTTAGGAAATTCCCCCTCCTCACATTCTCAATCCTATTCTCTCCCTGGGAAAGAAAGTCCATATAGGTCTTCTCCCAATTCTCTGCAGCCTCCCCTTCTAAACTAGGTAAAACTAAAATTACCAAGGCCAAGGCCAAGGATAAAACTAGTCTAGATCTCTTATTCATAATAACCCTTCTCTAATAAATTAAAAATCTTCCAAAATCACATCTTAATTTTTCTCATATAAAAAGAGTGGAAAACCACTCTTATTTATGTCCCAACTCCCTTAAAAAATCCCTCTCCCTCTTAGCCTCTGGATAGTCAATATCAGCAATTGGATGATGATCCTTTAGCTCTCTATCAGACTTTAGAAAGTAATCATATCTAAGAATAGGCCTAGTAGAAACTGGTTCATCCCAGGTAACATCTATATTGTACCAATCCCCATCAACCATAACCTTATTCCAAGCATGACTCTCCATAGACTCACCATTAAAAGCTATACCTGAAACATAAATACTAGGAACTCCAGCCCTATGGCTTAAGATCTGAAAGGCCTTAGAATATCCAGAACACACTGCCTTCCCCTCAATCAAAGCACCATAGGCCGTATATATATTAGGGTCAGTAGACTCTATAGCATAGTAGGTATTATTTACAAGATAATTATGAATCCTATAAACCTTCTCCAAGTCACTAAGTCCATCACTATCAAGCTCCAGCTCCCTCACAACCTTAGCTACCTTATCCTCTGTAGCCCTAATCTTTCTAAAGTCCTCATCAGTATAATTCAAATCTGTAGAAACCCACTGACCATTCACAGTATTATAAATTATATTAGAAGAAATATAGTTTAAGTAGCCATACTCCCTATTAAATTTATTTAAAAAATCTCCCATAAGCTCTTGAGGCTCCACCTCCACCTTTGTCTTCCCAGCCTCTATCTGATCCTTAAAGGAATTTAAAACCTCATCCTCCACATAGCCAAGATAGCCAACCTCCCTAGGCTTCAAATCTTCTAAAAGTTCTGGAGACTGAATTATAACCCTCCTCAACTCAGGATTCCAGTCAACCTCCCTATCTAGACTCTCAGAAATAAACCTAATAGGAACATAGGTCTTGCTATCCACTATCTTAGGCGCCACATCTAAGGAAAAGCTTTTCCCATTAGCCAAGGCAGTTTTGCTTCCTATAGAAAGCTCGGCAGTCTTCTTTCCGTCCCTAAGACTAACCTTCCTTAACTTAGAATTCCACTCAACCTCCATACCAGCCTCCTCCATAATAACCCTAACCGGCACCAAGGTCCTGCCAGATTCCAAAATAGTATCTCCAGTCAAGGCCCTTCCATCAAGAAAAACCTCTACACCAGAAGCCCAAGCCTCACCAAATCCAAACACCATAAAAATCCCCACCACCAAGGACAAAGCCTTAGCTTTAAACTCCCTCCCCATAATTCTTCCCCCTGTATTCATAAATTATTTTTGGATTCATTTACAACCTATACGTAAATTATCCATTTTTGGTTAATTCGCATCTATTATATCAAAGCATAAAGAATATAACAATGTATATATTTTCATTTCATATGCAATTTTTTGATAATTCCAAATAAAAAAGAGAGGTCTCCTAGGAAACCTCCCTTTACTCTACTTAAAACTCTTAGTAAAATCCTTAACTTTTACAGCCTCTGGGTAAGCAACCTTATTTCCAGGCTTATGCATAGGCAGCTCTCTATCAGCCTTTAAAAAGTAATCATAGGTAAGCGTAGGCTTAGATGAAACTGGATCATCCCAAGTAACATCTATATTATACCAATCACCATCAAGCTTAACCTTATTCCAGGCATGACTCTCATAGCCCCCACCATTATCAGCTATACCAGAAACATAAACTGTCTCCAAACCAGCCTTATGGGCAATCTGCTGGAAAGCCTTAGAATAACCTGCACAAACAGCCTTCCCTTCAATCAAGGCACCATAAGCCGTATAAACATTAGGATGAGTTGAATTAACTGCATATTGGGCATTGTTTATAAGATAATATAGTAAAAAAATAAAGATA
>JASLIL010000075.1 GCA_030152145.1 Tissierellales bacterium | reverse complement strand
GACTTTGATTTGGAAGATAGAGATTTGAAAGTTACAAATGGATATGATCACCCCTTTATACTTTCAGAGGACAAGGGTGAAAATATTTGCTTAGAAACAGATAATATTAGGCTTAGTATAGAAACTAGTGAACCATGTGTTATACTTTATACATCTAATGCCTTAGAAAAGAGAAGAGGAGTCTGTTTGGAGACACAGTCTTACCCTGATGGGATGAATCATGACTTCTTAAGTATGAAACTTCTTAGTAAAGATGAAGAATATATTAGTAGAACTAAATATAGATTTGAGTAAATTTTTCTGAACTAATTAGTTTTATGGGTATATGTAAGTATATGTCCCTATAGATAAGGAGGAAAAGATATGACAAGGCAGGCCAAAATATTATCAGTTATGTTTGCGACCTTGATATTTCTTATAATTTCAGAATTCTATATAAAGTATAGGTCTGGAATGAATGAGAAGGATCTTAAGAAGAACAGGCAGTTTATTTCTGTAGTTGTAATACTTATGCTTCTTAGCACTCTATTTTTTATAACAGATAGTGCTAAGGATTTCTTTATAGCCTTTGGACTTTTAGCTCTTACTATATTTTACTATTATATTTTAGTAAAGGAGCCTAGAATAGGAGAAATACCTATGTTATTGCTTAATTTCTTATTTTGGATATTTTGGTTCTTTATTAGGAATGCAGTTAATAGACACACCTTAATACCAATAAATTATAGTATAATAATTGTTTTTATAATTAATATTGTTCAAATTAATTTAAAGAAGGATAAATCAGTGGCAAAGAAATACTTTTTGGCCAATGGTTTAGGGGTAGTTGTCTTATCTATAATGATCTTTTTTACTAATGATAGCTATATAGGTGTTTCAAAGCAGGAATACTTAGCTCTAGAATACATGGAGGAAGTATATAAATATGAAAGAAGTCAGGTTGAGGATCTTTCAAGAATACAGGCTATAAAGGGAGAAGACAAGGTTGTTGTAAGCATAAAAGGAGAGGACAAGTACTATCTTCTGACCTATAAGGATGGACAGATAGATGGAGTTCAGGAGTTTAAATAAAAAAGCTATTTCAGACTTTGGGTTTGAAATAGCTTTTTTATTTTTAATAGCTTCTATTGTTATAGACTCTTATGGCTAGAAGGACAAAAATCAAGGAGAGGACTAGGATAGCTAGCTTATTTTTAGGGAAGGTTTTTTTAGAAGGCTTAACTTCTTCCTCTTCTCTTTGAAAATCTTTAGAATCCTTTTTAAATTCCAGTTCTTCAATCCTTATACCATCTTCAAGATTAAGGTCCAACCTAGTTCCAAGGATTTGAACTAGATCAGACTTTTCAATATAGAAGTCTTCCTTATACATTAGAGGTTCGTGTCTAAGGCTAGCTAGTCCATCAGTCCTTACATCCCCTATATAAATGCTGCCAAAATCCTTTATATCTATTTTACCAGATACATTAACTGTATTTCTCAGTTTAAAAAAATCCAATACATCTAAAAGAGGAAGATAGTCAAGCCCATCTAACTTAAGAGAGCTTACTTTTCCCTCCTCATATTTAGAGACTAGTTTAAGCTCATAAGCCTGATCTTCCTCTATAGGATCCATAAAGTAGGACTTTATAGGTTTACCTGGAAATCTATCGGGAATCAAGCCATTCTTATCCTTTACTAGGACCCCATTAACAAAAACATATTCAATACCAGAGCTGGCTAGGTCTGTATACTCTATAGTGCTATTTTCCCTTATATTATCTGGATCAAATATAGTTAGGTCGGCACTGGAATTATATTCTATTCTACCCTTGGACCTCATGCTGGGAGCTATGTCCTCCATTCGTTTGCTGGGAAGGTAGCTGGCTTTCTTTATGGCCTCCATAAGGCTTAGGACCTGATCCTCCCTAACATATTTTCTAAATAGCCTTCCATAGGTTCCTGATCCTCTAGGATGGTTGTTACCCTCTTCTATAATGGTATCACTGCCAATCATAAGATAGTCCTTTTCAAGGGCTTTAAGATTGCTTTCCTCTGGAATAGAGTTGTGGGCAGCAACTAGTATATGTTTTTGCCTGTAGCCTTGGAAGCTTTCTTTACTTATTCTTTCAGAACTGCCACCGATCTGTAGATCCCCATAGTCAATCTTAAACCTATCCTGCCAACCCTCTCTAAATCTAGCAGAATCAATATAGGTAGCCCAGAAATCATAGGGGTAGATACAGGCAGTTACATCTAGCCCTTCAGCTTGAGCCTTTTCTATTAGTTCAAGAGCCTGGTCCATATGGAAGGTACCACCAGTACTGTTTATATGCATAATATGAATTGGGGCCTTAGTCTTTCTTCCATATTTAAGAACCTCCTCTATACCCTTAAGTTCATTTTCAGCATCAGAATATCTAAGGTGGTAGAAACTTGGAGCCTTATATTCTTCTGCTAATTCAAGTAGGGGTATAACCTCATTTTTAACTCCAGGTATGTACTCAAAACTAAAGGATATGCCAAGAGAACCCTTTTCTATATTCTCCCTAACAGAAGCCACTAGCCTATTTATATCCTCTTGATTATCAACTTCTGCATCTACTCCGCCACCTACAATAGGCCATCTAAGCCTAGTAACAAAAGTAGAAGCACCAAAGTTAGTTATAACTCCCTGATTCTCCCAGAAGTCATACCAGGCTTCAGCATCCTCTGTTCCTCCATGCATGGCTAGGTTTGAGGTAACTCCATCTAGGACCTTGAACTCTATGCCATAGGGATTAGGATCATAGGAAATTAAATCTATAAATCCTGGAGATACTACCAAGCCTTCTGCATTTATTTCTTCCCTACCACTTATATCAGCCTTGGTAATCCTCTTAACCCTGTCTCCTACTATACCTAGATTATAGCCCATAAGTTCAGTATCCGTAGAAGGGTTATATATATTTCCGTTTTTTATGACATAGTCATAGTCCCCTTGGCCTATACTAGGAGAAAAAACAGTTGAGAATATTGGGACAATTAAAAGTATCAAGATCAGCAATTTCTTTTTTTTCATCTTCAAATCACTCCCCATAAAGTATAGGTAAATTATATCATATAGCCAAAAAAAGAAGATAAATAATTTGGTAAAGCCTAGTCTATTTGTTATTATATACTTGTAGACATTTATTGTTTTTTAATAAAAAAGGAGGGAAAAATCGTGGAAAATTTTGTATACTCAATAGCTACTAAGATTTTCTTTGGCCAGGGACAGATTAAGGTTTTAGCTAGGGAGATCAAGAATTATGGAAATAAGGTTCTTCTTACTTACGGATCAGGCAGCATAAAGAAAAATGGTATTTACGACAGTGTAATAAAGGAATTAAGGGAAAATGATATAGAGTATTTTGAACTAGCTGGTATAGAGCCAAACCCTAGGTTGGAATCTGTTATAGAGGGAGTTAAAATAGCTAGGGAGAATGAGGTAGATTTTATTCTAGCTGTTGGAGGGGGAAGCACCATAGATTGTTCTAAGGCCATAGCTGTTTCTTACTACTATGATGGGAATCCTTGGGATTTGGTTAAGGATAGTAAGAAAATTCAGAAAGCCTTGCCATTAGGAACTGTTTTAACAATGGCTGCAACTGGATCAGAGATGAACTCAGGTGCAGTTATATCAAATATGGAGGTAAATGAAAAGTTGGGCTTTGGCCACAGGGAAATGGCTCCTAAGTTTTCCATATTGGATCCAAGCTATAGTTTTAGCCTACCTAAAAACCAGACAGCTGCAGGTATATCAGATATAATGAGTCATACTTTTGAAAACTACTTTAGCCAAGATAGTGGGGCTATACTTCAGGATAGATTTGCAGAAGGGATCTTGAAAACCTGTATAGAGTGTGGTCCAGTAGCTCTTGAAAATCCTGAGGATTACACAGCTAGAAGTAATCTAATGTGGGCTTCAAGTATGGCTATAAATGGGATTATCTCCTTGGGTAAGGATCTTGTCTGGTCAGTTCATGCTATGGAACATGAGCTATCAGCCTTTTATGATATAACCCATGGTGTAGGTTTAGCTATTTTGACTCCAAGGTGGATGAACTATGTTTTGGATGAGGATAACCTAGGAAAATTTGTGGAGTATGGGGTAAATGTTTGGAATATAGATGGGAATAAGGATCATATGGATATAGCAAGAGAGGCTATTGAAAAAACTCATGACTTCTTTAAATCTCTTGGCCTGCCTATGAACTTATCTGACCTGGGAATAGGCAGGGAAAAGTTTAGTTTAATGGCAGAGAGGGCAGTTTCTCACAAGGGTGGTAAGGTTGGAAATTTTAAGGAATTGGATAAAGACGATATATACAATATATATGTAGACTCACTTTAAGGGGGATAAAGTTGGAAGAGGATTACCGAATAAAATACAAGCTTATAAACAAGGCACCAGGTACCTTGGAGTATGTAGGGGATACAGAGGTGCTAGAAACAAAGAAGGGCATTATAAGCTATAATCTTGAAACTATTGTAGAAGAGAGCTTTAAGGACCTGGATAGTCTAGTCCTGAAAGAGGATAGGGTAAATTGGATTCACATAGAAGGAATGAAGGATATAGACTCTTTGGATAATCTTAGCGAAAGATTTAGGATCCACCCTCTTATAATGGAAGATATACTCAATACAGACCATAGGCCAAAGTTAGAAGGAAATGAGGAGTTAATTTTTGTACTAGGCAAGAAATTTATTTATAAGAAGAATGAATTTGAAATCGATACAGAACAGCTAGCATTTATTCTTAAGGAAAATTTAGTAATAACTATTAGTGAATCTAGGAGTAATATATTTAATAATGTTATAAACAGATTAAATGTTGGTAAAAATATAAGGTCTAAATCAGCAGATTTTCTCTTTTACTCTCTCCTGGATGCTATGGTAGATAGTTATTTTGAGATTTTAGAGGATATAGATGATGATATTGATCTTTTGGAAGATAAACTTTTAACTGATCCTAATCCAGAGATCTTACATCAAATTTATCAGATAAAAAGAGAGATGATTTTAATAAGGAAGATAATGTGGCCTTTTAGGAATATAATTGGAAGCTTGACAAAAAGCGACTATGATTTAATTTATCAGGACACTACTTATTATTTAAGAGATGTTCACGATCATATAATACAGATTATAGATATAGTAGAGACCTATAGGGATATTTTATCTGGTATGCTAGACACTTATCTTTCTAGCATAGGCAATAAGACCAATGATGTTATGAAGGTTTTAACTATATTTTCAACTATATTTACACCTTTAGCATTTTTATCTGGTGTTTATGGCACAAATTTCCCATATATCCCATTATTTCAACTAAAGTATTCATATTTTATTTTTTGGGGGTTAAATATATTTTCAGTTATAATAATACTTTACTATCTTTATAGAAAAGGATGGATGGATTAGGAGGAGTATGATGAAGAATAAGAAAAGAATTAGTATGCTTATACTTATTGTGATGTTAGTATCTTTAACAGGTTGTGCAGAAATTAGAGACAAGATTGGTTTGGCCAAGGGTCAATTAATAGGACAAAACTTTCATATATCAGCATATAACCACTATGGAAGCAAGGTAATGGAAATATCAGGAAAGAAGGTAACAGTAGAGGAACTTCAAAAATCATCAAATATAGATGATTCTACTGAAGGCCATAAGTCAGGAGTTCTTGAAATTACCATTAACGGAAAGCAAATGTTTCAAGTGGGAAATACTCTACTTTTTGAAGAAAATGGCTTAGATATGGTAGAGGGGTTTGAAGTTCCCAAGGAAATCGAATTGGAAAAAGGTGGAGGATTTGTTCCTATAGACAGGTTTATAAATGATTATGCTAACAGAATAGGGAAAAGTAAGACAGTTATTATATCTAGCCCTATGGGTATACCCATAGGTGTATATCAGGGGAAAAATGTATATGTAACTGTACCAAAAGATCTACCAAAGATGACTAGGCTTAACATAGATGGAAAGAGTCTTTATATTCACAGGGCCAACTATATAATCCTAGATTCAGATATAATTAAGGAAAATAAGTAGTGGCTAGCCACTACTTATTTTTAGAAGTATAGGGGGATAGATATGAAGGAAAATATGACGACTGTAAAGCTTGTTAATAATACTAGTTTTCCAACCTACCAGCTTTATGGAGAAATAGAAAACAAGGAACTTGATGTTTTAGATAGATTTAAGATAGCTATATTGGAGTCTTTAAAGTGGTTAAAATCTAGATTTGAGAATATAGGATTACCAAAGGAATTGGACCTGCCTGGTCCAGATAACTATAGGGATTTTAATCTGTCGGTATTTAAGGATGGCCTACATATAGATGAGGGTTATAGTTTGGATATTCTCTATCTAGAAGATGAGAAAATATGGACTATGAACTTGGTTGAGCCAGACTTGGCCTTGGGTATAGGCCAGGAAAGAAGGGGAGTTCCTGGGAGGAAATTTAGTACCAATATTGGTTTTGTCATCAATAAGAATGAGGTTGAGTGTGGTTTTAAAACTGTCTGTATAGAACCACAGGGAACAGAAGAG
This sequence comes from Tissierellales bacterium, assembly GCA_030152145.1. GTDB lineage: Bacteria > Bacillota > Clostridia > Tissierellales > JASKZW01 > JASLIL01. The sequence goes on along the minus strand of JASLIL010000075.1, from coordinate 15,969 downwards.
CCTTGTGAGGTTTTTAGGATAGCAGTTGTAAAGGAAATAGTTAGAAATAAAAACCTAGGCCTAAAGCAGATTTATCCCTTGAGGGAAGAGGCTTTTAAAATAGATGACTTTGAAGCATTGATGAAGTTTAAGGCTTTTTTAGAACATGATAGAAGGCAGATTCCCATTGTTATAATGGTGGAGCTTATAGACAAGTCCTTTGAAGAACTGAAGACAGATTATTTTTCATCTGGACGGATATATACGGGAGTAGGACTGCCTATAGATTTGAAGGATAAGGACATAGGGGTAAAATTTGAAACCAACCTAAAGGAGAAGAGAAAGCTACCACTAGATCTTTCCAAGGACATTAAATACAAGATGAGCCAGGGACATTTTTTCTACTTGGATTTTGATATGATTGAAAAATACAATCAGGTCTTAGGAAAGGACTATGACCTTTACCCAGGAGAGCTGGGGATTATTTTTCCTAAGGCTGCAAATAGAATAGATCTTAAATTCAGCCAGGAAGAAATAAAAGAAGCCAGAAATATAGTTAGGGATAAGGTTATAGCTACTTTGGAAGAATACACTAAGTATAGGGATTATGACTATGGAAATGTAGAGTTCTATGGAAGGGCCAGTATGACCCTACAAAATAAGATTCAAAGTAAGAGCAGGGATACTAAGGAGATTATAGACAGTTTAAAATTGCAACTGGACATAGAAAGGGAAAACTTCCTAGAAGAAGAAAATCGTCAGAAAAATGAGATAGCAGAATTATCTAGACAAAATCATAGGTATATAAGAAAAATAGAGAGTCTGGAGGATAGGCTATCAAATATTCAGGAGGACTGCCAAAGAAAGATAGAGAAATCCATAGAAGGACACAGGAAAAAGCTGGACAGTCTAGAAACCTATGTGGATTGGCTAGAGTCTACTAGGCTTAGGCCAGACAGGTTAGAGGATATACCAGAATGGGTGGAGTCTAGGTTTAGAGGAAGGATGATCCTACACCAGAGGGCCATAGATGAGGTAAGGTCTAGTAAGAATAGTATTAATATAGATATACTTTGTGATGCCCTAGACTATCTGGGATCAGAATACTACGATGTTTTATTTAAGGGACTTGATAAGGACACTAGCTATAGCCTTTGTTCTAAAAAGTATAAAAGACCCTTTGATGTTGGCAACACAGGAGATAAGTCGGTTAGGTACTACCCAGGAGAGTATAAGATCAAGTACAGGCTGGGCCACAAGGGAAGGCCTGTGGAAACAGCTATGAATATGCACTTAAAGCTAGGCAATGATAATAATAATATGATAAGAATATATTTTTTACTGGATAGGGAGGAGAAGCTAATAGTAATAGGTTCTATGCCAGACCACCTACCAACTTTAAACTTTTAAAAAAGGAGCTATTCATAACTAACTAAATATTAGTTATGAATAGCTTTTTTTATAACTTTGCTAGATTCACATTTTAAGATCTTATGATTTTTTCTTATGTTAGATTCTATAATGCATGGCAAAAAAGATAAATGCTAGACGGAGAAAATGTCTAGTATTTGATACAGCATTTGAAATATTTCTATACGAATTTAATTGTTTAGATTAAGTGTCGCACTATTTATTGCAATTCAGCATATAAAAATTTATTTTTGAATAACTTTAAGAGAGGGGCTTTTCTTTTTGAAAGAGCCCCTTTCTATATTCCTAAAATCAATTTATTATAAAGTATCTTACTTACCTTAGTAAATATATAGGCTATTAGCCCTGTTGAGAAAGCTGTCAAAACTAAGTATAAATAAGTTCTAGATTGGACGAATTCAACCTTTCTCAAAATCATCATAGGAATTCTCTGTAGGATATAAATACTAAATAAATGACCGCCTACCCAGTTTAAAATAAGATTATTAAAGGAAATCTTCATACTTATTAAAATTACTAGGCCTATAAAAAATATAGCTCTTATTTGAAAGGCCCAAAGCTTATTTTTCACCTTATAGGTAAGTATAAATATTCCTAAACTTACTATAAAACTTAGGAGGTAGGTAAATTTATTCTTAAAGATAAAATTCTCTATCTTGTCCCTATAAAGAGAATAAAGCATTCCCGGCCCATAACAAAATATAGTATTGTAGGAATAACTAGGTCTAAAGTTTCTAACTAAGTAAATATATAGACCTGATAGGAATAAAACTAAAGTAACCCCTAAAAAATAATTATCCTTAGATACTTTAAAGGCCATATAGGTAAATATATAGGTTATTAGGATTACAAATATATACCAGTTACTATTTCCAACAGAAGTCCAACCTATAAAAGACAATAAAATAGTAGTTAGCCTATATTTTTTCCCTAAAAAATAGGCTACTATTAGAAATAAAATAATTGCCAAGTCAAAGTCAAAAAGTACCTTTAAAATACGTTTTTTAGGAAGATCATCTACATAGTCATGGCCCTTTTTCCTTATGAATTCTAAAACACCATAGCCAGAATAAAATAAAAACATAGTAACTACTAACTGGCCTAAAAAATCTTTCACTAGTAAGTAGGGCCTATCTAAAGGACTATTTAAGTCTACATATTGGGCGAAGTGACTTAAAAATACCATTAGGGTAAAAATTCCCTTTATTGATTTAGTTTTTTCTATGGACATATAGTCTAATTGATAATTATTTATTTTAGAAATTTCAACCTGATAGAAGCAAATCCCTACTACAAAAAGTAATACAAATACCATAAAACTCCTCCTACATTTGGATTTAGCACGGTTTAATTATAGTATAAGTTAAGATTTTTATCAATAAACCAAGGCTCAAGTCCTACTAACTTAGCGAAAGTAACTGTCCTAACCTTCATCTTTATTTGTAGAGATAAATTCTAGCTTTCCTCCAATTAGTGTTCTATCTTAATAACACTAGCTGATTATTTGAATCTTCAATCTACAAACTCAACTTTAAATGAATATAAGATGTATCAAAGCTTATAGCCCAATATGTTTAATTATTATAAGGTTGTTATGAAATTAAAGGGATAAGAACTATTTATATTAAGTCAGATTTAAGAAATAGTATGAATAAGAAAAGTATTATTGAAGGATTAAGCAATATAGATGGAGAAGGTAGATTTCTAAAAAATCTTATATTTTAATAATAAAATAAAGGGCTGTTTCATAAGTAAATATTAGTTATGAAACAGCCCCTTTTTATGAAAGACTGTAGGCTAGGTTTTTCTTGGAGTATTGAATTTGCTCTAGAAGGGATAGTTTACAATCCATTTCTAGTCTTTCCTTAAATTTCTTTTCAATTATATCTTCCAGTAAAACTGGCCTATAATCATTTAGGTCTACATTTACATTAAAGTATTTTGACTTTTCAAAACCAAGGGGAATGTGGAACCTATGATAGTGACCATGAATGTTTATGGTATTGTCAGGAAGATCCTTTGTTGCCTTATGGGTTAAAAGAATTTCCTTGTCCTTGAAGTGGAAGCTAAGCCTGTTAAAAATCTTTATGTTTTGATCCTTAAAAAGCTTCCTGTACCTATACTTAAAGTCATGGTTGCCCTTTATGAGGATTTTTTTACCCTTTAGATTGGACAAAAGGTAGTTGGAGAAAGCCTGGCTGCCAGCAAAGAAATCCCCCACTATTAAGATATAGTCATCCTCATCAACAGTCTTATTCCAATTTTCGATTATCTTTTCATTCATAACTTTTAGGTTTTTAAAGGGCCTATTCCAAAGAAAGTTTGCAAACCAATGGCCAAAGTGTGTATCTGATATTAAATAGATATTTTTCAAAACATCACCTCATCCGAATTTATAGAGCTTAATTATATTATAAATGATAATGGATTTCAATATGTTTTTTACTAGATATCTAGAGAAGCCTATGATTTTTCCAGATAAGGGGATAGGTAAATATTTCCATTGGTAAAAAGCCAATTATGATATAATAGATTCATTAAGTTTATGGAGGTATATATATGCTAAGAGATTATGAAAATATGGCGGTTCTAATAGATTTTGATGGAACCATAACAGACAAGGATACAAATGAACTACTATTTGAAGAAGTTGCGGCAGAAAGAATAAATAAACTGGCAGAAGAGTATAGCCAGGGAAAGCATGGTAAGCTTGAGCTTGTGAGACTTATGTTTAAGGAGATAAATTTAACTGAGGAAGAGTATATAAACTATGTTTTGGATAATTTCAAGCTGACAGAGGGTTTTAAGGATTTCTGTCAGAACTTAAGATCTAAGGAAATTCCCTTTGCAATTGTAAGTGGAGGTTTTACCAATGGAATCTTTCCATTTTTAGATAAGTATGGCCTGCAAGATATAGAGGTTTATGGAAATAGATTGATTTTTAATGATAGGGATATAGATGTGGAGTTTTATGATGGTGATAATTTAAATTGTTGTGATAATGCTCCTTGTGGTAACTGTAAGATTCAAAGATATAAGGAATTTAAGGAAAAAAGAAAAAATATTGTATTCATAGGAGATGGGCATACAGATAGATGGGTATCTAATGTAGCAGAGCTAGTATTTGCTAAGGGGGAACTGGTGGAGTATTGTAAGAAGGATGGAGTTTCCTATATGGATTGGCAGGATTTTAATGATATAAATGAGAAAATATTTCTTTAGTTAAGGGGGAGTCAATATGATTGCCGTGGCCTTGGATCCAATTTTAGCCAGGAGGGTAACTTTAAAAGATCTTGATAGAGGTAAGTTCTATGAAGCAGAGGAAGTGTTTTATATACCAGAAGGTGGTGGAATAAATACAGGTAGAATGGTTGGCCAGTATGGGGAGGATATTACTGTTTTAGGTTTCTTAGGTGGGCAATCAGGTATATATGCCAAGGAATTTTTAGATAGGAATGAAATAAACTCTATTTTTGTGAGAATAAGTAGCGATACTAAGAATGCCATAAGTATTGTTACTGAAGATGGTCTGGAGACAAAAATACTGGAACCTAGCCCCTATGTATCTTCTGAAAATCTTAAGGATTTTTATAAGCTTTACAGGGATAGCTTGAAGGGGGAAGAGGCAGTTAGCCTTTCTGGTACTATACCAAAAGGTTGCCCCAAGGATGTCTATAGAGATCTTTTTTTAATAGCCAAGGATTTGGATAAAAAAGTTTACCTAAGCTATAATCTGTCTATGGACAGGGCTATTATAGAAGAGGATTTGGATCTTTTGGTTATAAATAGACTGGATCTAGAAGAGGTTTACAAGATAAGGCTTGATAGTTATGAAGATATTATTAATCTTGGTAGAAGTATGGTTGAGGCTAGAGATACTATTTTGGCTATAGAGTATGATTTGGATATCTACTATGTTTTTCATGAGAATAGGGCTTATATACTGGAATTGCCCTATAGGCTTAAGCTTAATAGGAATAATTGTAATGATGGATTTTTAGCAGGTTTTATAATTTCACAGATTAGAAATTATGACTTTGATTATGGGTTAAGATTGGGAGCAGCTTCTGCCCTGGCTTCGGGAATAGAGTATGGTGAAGGTTTTATAGATATGGTTAAGATGAAGGAGATCTTAAGTTCCATAGATCTTACTGTAGTTGAGTTTAAGGAGGAGTGATTATGGAAGTAGGCTTGGTCCTTGAAGGTGGAGGTATGAGAGGGGCCTATACCTCTGGAGTCTTGGATATGTTTATGGAGGAAGCTATAGACTTTAACTATATAATTGGAGTTTCTGCTGGTGCCAGCAATGGGGCTAGCTATGTTTCAAATCAGTTAGGTAGAAATAAAAAAGTTTTTGTGGACCGGGTGGGAGATAGGGAAGCAGCTGGCCTTAGGCATTTTTTATTTGGAGATGGATATTTAAATATGGACTATCTTTATGATGTAATACCTAATGAAAAGGAGCCCTTTGACTATGAAAGCTTTAGGAAATCAGGCAAGATTTTTAAGGTAGCACTTACAGAGTTAGAGTCTGGAAGTGTAGAGTATATAGATGTTTTAGAGGATAAGACTATTTCAAATGAGAAGATAAATGACTATCTAAGAGCATCTAGTAGCCTACCTATAATAACCAGTCCATCAAGGGTAGGGGATAAACTTTACTTTGATGGGGGCATAGTTGATTCGATTCCTATTAGAAAGGCAATTGAAGATGGGTATAAATATAATGTAGTAGTTTTAACTAGAAACACTGATTATAGAAAAAGTCCCCAAAGATTAGGATTTTTTTCGAGAAAATATTTAAAAAGATACCCGAGAGTCTTGGAAAAATTAGAAAAAAGGCATATTATGTATAATGAGACAGTGGAATATATTTTCAAACTTGAAGAGGAAGGTAAGATATTTGTTTTCAGACCCTTAGAAAAGATAAATGTTGGCAGATTGGATAAGGACAAGGATAAACTTTATAAATTATATCTTCAGGGTTATAAGGAAGCTTATGATAAGCTGGATCAATTTAAGGATTGGCTCAAAAAGTTAGATTAGGAGGATGTTGACTATGTTTAATATATTTAAGAAGAAGGAATTATCAGTTATGGGGCCTATAAAAGGCAAGGTTATAGATATTACTGAGGTACCTGATAAGGTTTTTTCAGAAAAGATGATTGGGGACGGAGTGGCTATAGTTCCAGAAGATGGACTGGTAGTTTCACCAATAGAAGGAGAGGTAGTTACTGTATTCCCTACAAATCATGCCATAGGTCTTAGGAGTAAGAATGGAATTGAACTTCTAATTCATATTGGTCTTGATACAGTTGAGTTAAATGGAGAAGGCTTTAAGAGAATTACTTCAGAGGGAGCTAGGGTAAAGGTTGGAGATCAACTTATGGAGTTTGACATGGACTATATTAGAAATGCAGGGAAAGAATTGGTAACCCCTATTATTGTTACAAATATGGACCAGGTTTCCAGTATGGATAAGAAACTGGGAGAGGTAGAAGGATCAGATCAGGATCTCATGACTATAAAGCTTAAGTAGAGAAAGTTGATCATGGATTAAATCTCTAATACTTTTGAAGATGTACTGGAAGTAAAGCTTAGTAGAGGAAATTAATGTATTTTTAAAACAAGTGGATTAATAGGCTTGAAATATAGAGTAAATCCTTAATATAGGTAGAAAAACAAGGTTATAGGACAGATAGAGCTTCTTGTTTTCAGGTAAAAAAATATGCTATAATTTTGTTTAAGATATGAGTTAGAGGTGATAGGTTGTTATACGGTATTGGAGATTTACATTTAGATTATTCAAAAGAGAAGCCAATGGATGTGTTTGGTGAGAATTGGATTGATCATGAGGAAAAAATATTTGAAGATTGGATGAAGAAGGTTAAGGAGGAGGACCTGGTCCTTCTACCTGGAGATATTTCTTGGGCACTAAAGCTGGAGGATGCCTATAAGGATCTAAGGCAGATTGATAGCTTGCCAGGAAAGAAGCTTATGATTAGAGGAAATCATGACTATTGGTGGAAGGGGCCTAAAAAACTAGAGGAGCTTGGATTTGAGACTATTGAGTTTATACAAAACAACTCCTATAGATATGGAGATATAGGTATATATGGAACCAGAGGTTGGTCACCTAGAGATTCAGAAGATTTTACAGATAAGGATGAAAAAATATTCTTAAGAGAACTTATGAGGTTGGAACTTTCTTTGAATAGTCTAAAAGATGTGGATAAAAAAATCGTTATGATACATTATCCGCCCTTTAATATAGATAAGACTCCCAATGAATTTGTAGACCTTATGATAGAACATCATGTAGATATTTGCCTTTATGGCCATCTTCATGCAGAGGGTCATAGATTTATTAGGGAGGGCAAGATAGCTGGAATAGATTTCCATTGTCTATCAAGTGACTATATAGATTTTAATTTAAAAAAGATAGAATTTTAGGAGGATTAATATGAAGCTAATTATAAGTAAGGATTACGATGAAATGAGTAAGAAAGCAGCTGAAATTGTAGCATCAGAAATTAGGGAAAACCCTAGTATAATCTTGGGTCTGGCTACAGGTGGGACTCCTGAAGGAATGTATAGAGAGCTTATAAAAGCTCATAAGGAAGAGAACTTAAGTTTTAGAGATGTGGTGACTTTTAACCTAGATGAGTATATAGGAATAGATGGTAGCCATGAAAACTCATATAGATACTATATGGATAACATGTTCTTTAACCATATAGATATTAAGAAGAAAAATACCTTTGTACCAGATGGGATGGTAAAAGACCCTATATCCTATGGACAGGCCTATGACCAGCAAATAAAAGGGGCTGGGGGAATAGATCTGCAGGTACTAGGTATAGGAACAAATGGACATATTGCCTTTAATGAGCCGGCTAGGGAATTAAATGTAGGAACATCTGTAGTAGATCTAACAGAGTCAACTATAAAGTCAAATTCAATTTACTTTGATTCAATAGAAGAGGTTCCAACTAAGGCCTTGACTATGGGATTGGGAAGTATTATGCAGGCTAAGAAGATCGTTTTACTAGCTAGTGGTGAAAGTAAGAGGGAGGCAATTACAAAATTACTTCAATCTGGAAAGATCACTACAGATCTACCAGCTTCCATGCTTTTACTTCACAGGGATGTTACGGTTATTGTAGATCAGGCGGCTTATGACAAATAAAGGAGAGCTTTATGAAAACTTTAATTGAAAATGTAAGGATTGTAGGTCCAAATGCTATTTTAGATGGATATGCCCTGGAAATAGAAGATGGACTTATAAATAAAATAGAGAAGGAAGAGAGTCTTAAGTCTGGTTCTTATGACCTTACTATAGATGGTGAGGGAAAGTACCTGGCACCAGGTTTTATAGATATCCATAATCACGGCAACTCTGGCCTGGATGTTATGGATAGTAGCAAGGAGGCCTTGGACAAGATGGCAGAATTCCATTTAAAAAATGGAGTTACATCCTTTCTAGGGACGGTTATAACATCTAGTGAAGAAAATATGCTTAGGGCCTGTGAAAATATTAGAGATTATGAGAATAGTCAGGACCTGGCTGAACTTTTAGGGGTTCACTTGGAGGGGCCATTTTTTGCAGTGGAAAAAAAGGGTGCCCAACCTGAAAAGTATATAAGGACTCCAGACATGGCCTATATAGAAAATATAATTGAAGCCAGTGGAGGTAAGTTGAAGATGGTTTCTTTGGCAGCAGAACCGAAGGGAATAAAAGAGGTTATATCCCTTCTTAAGGGAGAGGGTGTTACTGTTGCCCTGGCCCATAGCAACTCAAGTTATGAGGAGTCTATAGGAGCCATAGACTATGGTGCCAGTGTGGCTACCCATCTCTATAATGGTATGAGGGCTTTCTCCCATAGAGAGCCGGGAATTATTGGGGCTTCTCTTTTGGATGATAGGGTTTACTGTGAAATAATTTATGACAGGATCCATGTTCATGATGCTGCCTTTAAACTGGCTTTTAAGATGAAGGGTGCTGACAAGTTGGTTTTAGTTTCAGATGCCATGAGGGCTGCAGGTCTTTCAGAAGGTGAGTATGAACTGGGAGGTCAGAAGGTTTTTGTTAGGGATGGAGCTGCTAGATTGGAAGAAGGTAATCTGGCTGGTTCTGTTTTAAATCTGAATAGGGCTGTTAAAAATGTTAGGGAACATATTGGACTTAATATGGTAGATGCAGTGAGAATTGCTAGTTTATCACCTGCCAAGGCCATAAAAGTAGATGATAGGAAGGGTAGCATAGAGGTAGGTAAGGATGCAGATCTTATCCTTATAGATGATGAGATAAATATATTCAAGACCTTGGTTAGGGGCAAGCTAGTATGTCTTTAGAATTGGAAGTTAAGGTTATAAACGTGGACTTGGATATTATGGAGGAGAAATTAAAGGCTATAGGAGCAGATCTTATAGCCTTTGAATTTCAGAAGAATATAATATTTAAAGAGGATCTTTTGAGGAAAACTGGCACAGATGGCTACCTAAGGATTAGAGAAGTAGAGGATGGGCTTACTGGCAAGAAGAGCCAGGAACTTACCCTGAAAAAACAAAGTGTAAGGGAGGGTCTTAGATTCAGCGAAGAAGTTAATATTCCCTTTGAAAATACAGAGGGACTTTTAGACCTACTTGAGAGTTTGGGTTGTAATGTTGAGAATATAGGGTATAAAACTAGGAGATCCTATTTATATGATAATATTAGGTTTGATTTGGACTTGTGGGATCGGGAGACCCTAGATATGCCCTACATGGAGATAGAGCTAGAGTCTTATGAGGATTTAGAAAGGGCTGTGGACCTGCTGAATATTGATAGGAAAAATATTACGACGAAATCTATTAAGGAACTTAGAGGAGTTTAAAACTCAAAAAAGGGGAGGTTGTAAGTTTGCTTAGTGAAAATATAGTAGAGAATGTTTTATTTGAGGCTGTAACTAATGGTGGAGATTTTGCAGAGGTTTTTGTAGAGGATAGAAAGATCAATAGGATCAATATGGTTGCAGGTCATATAGATGAAAGTTTGTCAGGAAGAGATTTTGGAGTGGGAGTTAGGGTTTTTAAGGGCCTTAATTCAGTTTATGGCTACACCAATAATCCTAGCCAGGAAAACTTAGTCAAGCTAGCTAGAGATCTAGCCAGCTCGCTTTCCAGGTGTGAGGATATAGTTGTAAGGGATTTCAATAATAAGAATGTTCAGAATATAAACAAAATAAAGATATTTCCCTCAAGTATGAAGAAGAAGGATAAGATCTATCTTTTAAAGGTGGGCTATGAAGCTGCTAAAAGATATGATCCCCTTATAATACAAGTATCAGGTAACTACTTTGATGAGGAGCAGGATATACTAGTTGCCAATACAGAGGGGGTATTTAAGAAGGATAGAAGGGTAAGAACCAGGTACTCTATTCAGTCAGTGGCAAAGAAGGATGGGGAGATGCAGGTAGGCTACTATGGACCCGGAGCTTCTATGGGCTTTGAGTTTTTTGAAGACCTTGATGTTAGACAGGTGGGAGAGGAGGCTTCCAGAATAGCTAAGACTATGGTTTTGGCTGATGATTGCCCAAGTGGACGAATGCCTGTTATAATCCATAATTCTTTTGGTGGTGTACTTTTCCATGAGGCCTGTGGTCATGGTTTGGAGGCTACGGCTGTGGCCAAGGGAAATTCTGTTTTTGCTGGCAAGCTAGGCCAGAAGGTTGCATCGGAACTTGTTACTGCTGTTGATGATGGAACTATACCCAATGCCTGGGGTAGTTTAAATGTAGATGATGAGGGTCAGGATACTAGGAGGAATGTCTTAATAGAGAATGGTATTCTAAAATCCTATTTAGTAGACCAATTAAATAGCAGGAGGATGGATCACCCTATTACAGGCTCTGGAAGAAGGCAGTCCTATAAGTTTCAACCAACTTCAAGAATGAATAATACCTATATCCTAAATGGAGATTCAAGCTTTGAGGATATTATATCTAGTGTTGACTATGGTTTGTTTGCTAAAAAGCTAGGAGGAGGTAGTGTTAATCCTGCTACGGGAGAGTTTAACTTCTCTGTTATGGAGGGCTATCTAGTTAGAAATGGTAAGATAGATAGGCCAGTTAGGGGAGCGGCCCTAATAGGCAGGGGGATAGAGGTTCTTGAAAAAATAGATATGGTTGGAGATAATCTAGAGCCAGGTCAAGGTATGTGTGGCTCCCTCAGTGGTTCCATACCTGTAAATGTAGGGCAGCCTACAGTTAGGGTTAGCGAACTGACAGTTGGTGGTAGAGGAGGGGAGAGCTAATGGTGGATAAGTTAAGCAAGAAACTATTTGAAAAAGCTAAGGACAAATTTGAGGACATGGAAGTCTTCTATGAAAAAAATAAGGTTCAGGATATTAGTATATATAAGGGTGAGGTTGATAACTATAGTATATCTGAAACAGAAGGCATTTCCTTTAGGGGGAAAAATGCTTCTAACTTAGGATATTCCTATAGCGAAAGAGTTGATGAAAGCTCCCTGGACTTTCTTATAGATGAGGCCTATGAAAACAGTAAGTCTATAGACTCAAAGGAGGAGGAAGATATTCAAGGTCCTAGTCTTAGCTATAAGGATATAAGGAAGGATATGGAAGTAAACAAGCTTAAGTATGTATTAACTGATGATAAGATAGAATTTTTGAAAAAGCTTGAGAAGGAGGCCTTGGGTTTTAGTGAAAAGATCAATTCTATTGTAGCCTGTGGTTACAGGGAGACCAATGAATATAAATATATTAGGAATACCAAGGGCCTAAGTCTGCAGGATAGAGATGGTCTAGGCTATGTTTATTTAAGTGTATCAGCCAAGGATGGAGATCAAATAAAAGTTGGCTCAAGTTATGAGATAGCTAGGGATTTGGCTGATTTTGACTATAAAAGCTTAGCTATGGAGGCTAGTCGTGAAGCTATATCACTTTTAGGGGCGAGTAGCGTAAAGTCTGGTAACTATAGGGTCCTATTTGATAGGGAGGTAGTGGCAGTTCTACTGGATGCCTTTAATCCCATGTTTATTGCAGAAAATGTTCAGAGGAATCTTTCGCTTTTAAAGGGAAGGCTAGGAGAGGAAATAGCCAGTACTCAGTTTAGTTTGGTAGAGGATCCCTTCCTAAAAGATGGCCTAAACTCACGTGTATTTGATGATGAGGGTGTGGCCACTGATTACAAGGAGATAGTTAAGGATGGAGTTCTTAAGACCTACTACTATAATAGTAAAACTGCTAAGAAAGATGGGGTAAAGTCTACTGGAAACGGATATAGGTCATCTTTTAAGACTGCTATAGGAACATCACATAGCAATATTTATATGAAGGCTGGGGAACTTGAAGTAAAGGAAGTTTTAAAGAAGTTGAATAATGGTATTATGATTACTAGTGTTCAGGGAACCCATGCTGGTATAAATACAGTTTCAGGAGATTATTCCCTTTCTGCATATGGCTATGAAGTTAGGGATGGAAAGATCTTTAGGCCAGTGGATCAGATTACCATAGCTGGTAACTTCTTAGACTTGATTAGAAATATAGAAGCTGTAGCTTCAGATTTAAGATTTACTATTTTTGGTGTAGGAGCTCCTTCTATATTGGTTGGAGATATAGCCATATCTGGAGATTAGTTTATATGTGCTATACTATATCTTCTTAATTGGAGGAATAAAGACTAGAAATTTAAAGTTTTTTTAGAAAATACTATATAGTAGAGCATAAATGTTGCATTTTACAAGATGAGATAGGTATATATTGACCTTAACATATAGGTAAAAGAAGTTAGGTAGACTTATTCGCTTATTTATATAGTTTAGGAGTGTATGTGATTTAAAAGAAGAAAAAACGAAGGAATATTCCATTCCTTCGTTTTTTATATGAAAAATTTAATGATAAGTATAGCATATTAGAATATATGTGTTATAATATATTTACAAACAAGGACGAACTAGGAGGTTTAAAGATGGAAAAGATTAAATATATAAAGTGGTTTGAAGAAATCAATAAGGAAGACATACCTATGGTAGGTGGAAAGGGTGCCAATCTAGGAGAGCTTACTCAAAATGGCTTAGACGTGCCACCTGGATTTTGTGTTACTGCAGGAGCTTATGATTACTTTATAGATGAAGCTGGGGTAGGTAGAGAAATAAAGTCAATTATAGAGAAACTAGATGTTGAAGATTCAGCTGCTTTACAGGTAGCAAGTGCGGATATTAGAAAGATTATAATTGAGTCAGACATACCTGAAGATTTGATTAAGAACATAAAGAAAGCCTATAGTGACCTAGGAAAGTCAATCGATATGACTAATGTAGAGGTTGCTGTTAGATCATCTGCTACTGCAGAAGACCTACCAGAAGCATCATTTGCAGGACAACAAGATACCTATTTACATATTAGTGGAGAAGAGGAACTGGTAGAGCATGTTAGAAGATGCTGGGCTTCACTTTGGACTTCAAGAGCTATATATTATAGAGAACACCAAGGTTTTGATCACTTTGAAGTATCTCTTTCAGTAGTTATTCAGAAGATGGTTAATAGTGGAAAATCAGGAGTTATGTTTACAGCTAACCCTATAAACAACAGCAGGAATGAAATAATGATTAATGCTAGTTGGGGCTTGGGAGAGGCTGTTGTATCAGGTAGTGTTACTCCAGATGAGTATCTAGTTATGAAGAATAACAATAGGATAGAAGAAAAGCACATAGCTGAAAAAACTAGTGTTATAGTTAAGAAAGAGGATGGGGTAGGTACGGTTGAAGTAGAAACTAGAGACTATCTTGGCGCAGAATACATTAGCAAACAGTGCTTAACAGATAAAGAAATAATTGAACTAGCTAACTATGGTAAGAAAATAGAAGAGCTTTACGGTTCAGTACAAGATATTGAGTGGGGATTTGATAGGGATACATCAAAACTATATATCCTTCAATCAAGACCTATAACTACTTTAAAAGGAGAGACATCAGTGGAAGAGATAAAAGAGCAAGAAGAACTAATAATGTTGGTTAGAGGGTTGGCTGCATCTCCAGGAGTAGCTTCAGGAAAGGTTAAAAACATAAAGGATATTACAGAAATAGCCAGAGTTGAAGATGGGGATATACTAGTAACTGTAATGACTAACCCAGACATGGTACCAGCTATGAGAAGAGCTAGCGCTGTAGTTACAGATGAAGGTGGAAGAACTTGTCACGCTGCTATAGTATCAAGAGAGCTAGGAATTCCTTGTATAGTTGGAGCTAACGGAGCAAGTGAGGTACTAAAAGAGGGAATGGATGTAACAGTTGATGCTACTAGAGGAGTAGTTTATGAAGGAACAGTTCTACAAGAGAAGAAGAAAGAAGAAACTAAGGCAGAAGGAGCAGTTGTAAGTGAAGAACTATTAAATCAACTGGCGCCTATAACAGCTACTAAAATCTATATGAACCTAGGAGAACCTTCAATTATAAATAGATATAAGCACCTACCATTTGATGGTATTGGTCTTATGAGAACAGAATTCATATTTACAAATATGATAGGGGCTCATCCTATGTATCTAGTAAAAACAGGTCAAGGAGACCTTCTAATAGAGAAGATGGCAGAGGGAATAACTATGGTAGCTCAGGAAATTTATCCAAAGCCTATAGTAGTAAGATTAAGTGACTTTAGAACTAATGAATTTAGAGGTCTAAAGGGTGGAGAAGAAGTAGAGCCTATAGAAAACAACCCTATGATTGGTTGGAGAGGTGTTTCAAGATATATTTCTCCAGAATATGAAGAAGGATTTAGATTAGAGTGTAGAGCTCTAAAGAAAGTTAGGGAAGAGTATGGTTTAACTAACGTTTGGGCGATGCTTCCATTTGTAAGAACTACTTGGGAATTAAAGAAAGTTAAGGAAATAATGGCTGAGGAAGGCTTGGTTCAAGATAATAGCTTTAAGCTTTGGATCATGGCAGAAGTGCCATCAGTAGTATTTGAAGCTGAAGAATTTGCTCAAATGGTTGATGGATTCAGTATAGGAAGTAATGACTTAACTCAGCTAGTAATGGGTGCTGACAGGGACTCTGGAATTTTAAATAATATGGGATACTTTGATGAAAGAAATGAAGCTGTTAAGAGAGCTATTTCTACACTAATTAAGGCAGCTCATAAATATGGAAAAACTATATCAATCTGTGGTCAAGGTCCATCACAATATCCAGAATTTGCAGAATTCCTTGTAAAAGAAGGAATTGACAGCATGAGTGTTAACCCAGATACAGTAGCCTACACAAGAAGATTGGTAGCAACTGTAGAACAAAGAATGATCTTAAACAAAATTAGGGGATTATAACTAGTTTGAATTAATATATTTCAAGGGCTGGGAAGATCCAGCCCTTAATAAAAAATCCAAAGACCAAAAGTCTTTGGATTTTTTATCTTTGATTTTCATCATCTACCCACTCTTTAGCTTCTTCTACAGACTCCTTAGTAGGCACAGCTACATTACTATCTTCCTTTCTATACTTTGTATTAGCGTAGATATCTGTAGCTGTTGGTGGATTATCTCCCTCTAGGTCGCACTGTTGGCT
>JASLIL010000009.1 GCA_030152145.1 Tissierellales bacterium | reverse complement strand
GTGAACTCTTTACTGAGATATTGCCTGAATTAGGAGTAAAGTCTGTAAAAATTGGCGAGGAAGAATTTACAATAAACCAAAAAGCAAAACATGTCAGTTTAAAAAGAATGGCTAGGGTAGCAAGAAGCGTAGAAGATTCTAGTTTAGAAAGAATGGTTAATGTAGCATTAAAAGCAGTTGATCGTGGAACAAATACTCTAAAATATTCAGCTAAGATAGTAAACAATGGTATAGAGTTCGAAGAAAACTTTGAAATTAAATTTGAACTCTTAGGTAGTGAAAAGACAAAGCAGGAAAATAAGGAGATTCTAGAAAACAATATAGCTGAATTTGAAGAGACAGTTATAAGACTCCTGAATCAACAAGAAAGATTTAAGTTAGAAAAAGTATCGGATACAGAAATGAACTTTACTTTTTTAACCAATGGAAATCCAGGAGGGCTTTTCGGAAAAGTACATGATAAATCTTCTGCTACTAGAGAAACATCTATGAAAAACTACACTAGAGGAAGTGGGCTAGCAACGGTTTTAGGACAGAAGTCAGATGAGACTGGTAAAGAGCAAAAGGCTAGATTAGAGGCTATTAAACCGCTTCTAGATTTAGAAAGCATGACTATAGATGGAGAAAAATTTGGTGGTTTATTTAGTATGAGTCAAATATACAATATGAAGGTTGGAGATTTTTTAGGGACTAAGACTATGAGGGTAAATACAAAGGATACTGTCGGTGAGATTAGGGAAGTAGTATACACTGTGAACTTTAAGTTAGTTGGAGAAGATAATAACTAAATATAGCATAATAAAAGTGTTGAGGAGCTGGGCTTCTCAACACTTTTTTACTTGTTTATTTTAAGGATATTTTTTTCGTTGGCTAGGTTTTGTATGTTATAGAAGAAAAGGACTTTTTCGATTTGGTTTTCTTCTATGTATTGGTTTAGGTCCTTCTTAAAATATCTTAGGTCTACTAGGTGGATATTTTTGTATTCTCCTACTAGGAAGGGTAGGAAGGCATTGGCGAAGGAGTCCTTTAGGATTAGAATGTTTTCAGGGCTGCCAGTTTCTGATTCTATCTTTAGCTCAGGATGGTTGCCGCCTAGGAATACTGCATATTTGTCCTTTTTTTCCAACTCTTCTAGCTTGTAGATAGACTGGGACTCCTCCTTGTCAAAGTTATATTTGACCTTGTAGTTTAGATCTTTTAGGTCTAGGATTTTGACCTGATCTTCTTCTATGGACTTATCTAGAACCTTGGAGTAGAGGGTTCCCTTGAAATCTTCTGATACTGTTTTTAGGTCATCTTCCCCGTAGACTGGAGTTTTGCCTAGCTTTTCCATATAGGCCTGGTAGCCATAGAGGGCTCCTAGACTGGTCCAGTGATGGTCAGTTTTGTAGTAGATATACTCATCCTTGTGTTTTTCCAAAACTTCTCTTAAGTCTATTAGGCTTAAATCTTCCATTTGGTCTTCTATCATATTAAAGGCCTTGTTTTGATTAAAGATAGTTGCATTTTTAGGTAGTTTATCCTTTAATATTAGGCCTGATGTAGGTGCTACTAGTAGCTTTACATCTAAATCCGGTCTATTTTCTGTAAAGCTATTTATAGCGTCTATGTTGGCTTGAAGGCCACCGTAGTCAAAGTCTTGTTCTAGTACCTTTTCTATAAGATAGCCCTGATTTCCTAGGTAGACCCCATTTATATCTTTCTTGCCTAGCCTTCTTTGTAGACTGGATTTAAAGCTGATGGAGCTGTTTCTTAGGGGAAATTGATCATCTATATATTTTTCCATGTCTGCTGTGAACTTTCCACTAAGGAGGTTTTCAAAGGAAAATTTAGGTCTTTGTGCTAGATATCTGTTTTCATTTTCTGAGAATTCTCTGGGCCTTATAACTATATAGGATAGAAGGCTTGAGAATATTATAGCCAGAAAGATGACTACTAGTATTTTATTAGCTTTATTTTTCATATAGAACCTCCTTTTAAAATTTAAAGTATAGGAAGGGGTTGTAGGATGCTCCTATTAGAAAGCTTAGGGATAGTATAAATAGCCCTATGTAGCCTAGTCTTTCCCCTAGTATTATTAGTGGTTTATTGCTGTCTACTAGCTTTTGCCTTCCCTTGGCTAAGAGTCTGGTACTGGCTAGGAAACAGAAGGCTATGAGAAACCAGTTGCTGCTAATCAGGTAGATGCTTTCAGAGTCTATGAAGGCAGTTTTTCTAAGGCCAAACATAGTTTTTCCAAAGTCTCTTATCTTAGTTAGATCTTCAAAGTAGAAGATGATCCAGCCAAAGATTATTAGGATTAGGCTGTAGATATGGCTGACTAGGGCTGGTAGCTTTTCTAGTTTTTTCAAGAGGAAGCTTTTCTCTACTATTAGGATTAGTCCAAAGTAGAGTCCCCAGATAATAAAATTCCAGCTGGCTCCGTGCCAAAAGCCTGTTAGCATCCAGACTATTAGAATGTTTCTTATTAATTTTTTCTTTCCGACCCTGCTGCCTCCTAGAGGTATGTAAACATATTCCTTGAACCAGGTTCCTAGAGATATATGCCATCTTCTCCAAAACTCAGTTATGCTTTTGGAGATGTAAGGGTAGTCAAAGTTCTTTAAGAATTTGAAGCCTAGCATGGATCCTAGTCCTATGGCCATGTCTGAGTAGCCAGAGAAGTCAAAGTAGATTTGAAAGCTGTAGGCTATGGCTCCTAGCCAGGCTCCAACAAAGCTTAGGCCTTGAATCGGTTGGCTGGCTATTTGCTGCCAGATGGCTCCTATGTTATTGGCTAGGATGACCTTCTTAAAGAGTCCTATAGTGAATCTTCTTATGCCGTAGGAGAACTTGTCTACTGTGTGTTCCCTATGGTCTAGCTGGTCTGCTATGTCCCTGTATCTGACTATAGGGCCTGCTACTAGTTGGGGGAAGAGGGTTACATAGGCTCCAAAGTTTATTATATTCTTTTGTGCCTCTGTATCACCTAGGTAGACGTCTATGGTATAGGACATGGTTTGGAAGGTGTAGAAGGATATTCCTATAGGTAGACTTAGGTCTAGAAGCTTTAGTTGACTGCCTAGAAGGCTATTTATATTGTTTATGAAAAAATTAGTGTACTTAAAGAAGCCTAGAATTCCTAGGTTTACTACTACAGATCCTATTAGGATTAGCCTGGCCTTTTTCATTTGATTTTTACTTTTGTATTTGTGTATCATTATTCCATTTATGTAGTCAAAGACTGTGGAAAAAAGCATTATTCCTATGTATATTGGTTCTCCCCATGCATAAAAAACTAAGCTCCCCAGAAATAGAATTAGGTTTCTATATTTCGGGGAACTTAAGTAGTAGATTATTAGAACAATGGGGAGAAATAGAAATATAAATGTTGGTGTACTGAATACCATTCTATCCTCTCCTTGTGTTTTGCCTAAGGCTTATTTGTTGATTATTTTTTCAGCTTGATCTCCCTTTGCTACTACTAATATGCTGTAGTTGCCTATTTGCTTTATGCTGGCATTTTCCAACCTTTTAACTTCTTCAGGATCATAGCTTTCATAGACTGCTATTTGTTCTTCAACTCTTTTTTCTAGGGCTTCCTTGCCCTTCTTGGCTTCTTCCTTTGAGTCGAATTCTAGGATGGCAATTTCTTCGGCGGTAGCTCCGCTGCTTATATAGACCTTGCCTTCCTTAATTTGGTCCAATCCGTAGAGATTGGCTATGGTTCCCTGGTCTATTTGGCTAAGCTCATCTTCGAAATCTACTTCTGATAGGAGTCTGTCTGATAGTTCCTCCATATTTACTTCTGTGCTTTCACTTTTGCCACAGCCTACTAGGCTTAGGACTAATGTGAATATTAAGATCAATCCCAAATACTTCTTTTTCATGTTATCCCCCCTTGTGTCTTAGTCTTTTAGTGTATGGGTTTTAAGATATTCTAACCACTTTTCAGCCCATTCTTTTTTTAGATGGACTCCATCGAAGGCAGCTTCTTCAGGTAGTACCCCAGTTTCATCTACCACTGATTCAGCTACATTTAGGTAGTGGACATCTTTTCTTTTTACCATTTCCTTTATTAGACCGTTATATTCATCTATTCTTTCATTGTTTTCGTCGCCATTATTTTCAGATGCCTTTTGACTTACTGGTATTATAGATTGGACATAGATTATGGCATCTGGATTAGCTTCTCTTACTCCGTCTATTATTTTTTCATATTTTTCGATGAAAAGTTCTGGGTAGACCCATCCAGTTTCATTGTAGCCAAACATCATATAGACCTTGGAAAAATCCTGGTGCTTAAGAGCTTCTAAGATTTTTAACTTTTGCCCATTAATATTTACAGCAGGTTCTTCTAGGACCTTGGTAACAGAGAAGCCTTTAAAGGCATATGATGTAGCATTTGACAGACCAGTGTAGAGTACAAAGGTTTCTGTTCTTGAGTTGCCTAGAAAGACTGCATCATCAAAATAATCCAATGGGACAGCTTCAGAAGCTTCTAGAGCCAGGTCATCTTTTAATACCTCAGGAAGAGGTTTTTCTTCTTCTATTTTAACTTCCTTAGTTTCTTCTTTTTCAGCTTCTTCCTCTATTTCTTCGACTTTTTCTTCTGTTTTTTCATCTATTTCTTCTATTTCAACTTCTTTTATATTTTCTTTTGGATTAGGTTTTTCAACTTCTATTTCAGTTTTTTTCTTAGGTTGTTCTACTCCCTTACTAGCAAAACTGTTTATTATATTTTTTCCAGTTAGTATGGCTAGGAATATAAGGGCTAAGAATATAACAGAGCTACGTATTTTCTTTTTACGCCTATTTTTCTTTCGCTTTTCATTGACTTGATGCCAGTAATTTCTTTGCTTGTTATTGTCACTTTTATCCAATTTATATGTAGCTCCTTTCTTATGTAAAATTATGTAAAAGAAGATATTGAAATAATATCTTCCTATATATATAGAATAACATAAAGAAGGGCAGATACGGTTAAAATATAGTTAAAAATTGATTAAAATTTAAAAAACTTTTAAAAACAAGTCTTTTTATTGGCTAATTTAGAATCTTTTATTTCAAGCTTAAAGCTAAAAGGGTATTATTATACATATAAGGCCTAAAGACCTACTAGCTAGGACTAGGTTTTGGAGTTTTAATCTAAGAGTGGGAGTATAATGTAAGAAATAAATGAATAAAGAATCTTTTATAAGAAAGTCTTAAGTTTTACTTAAGTTTTCATCTAATTCCATAATGGATGGAATAATTTGTTATAATTAAGTTAATTAAAATAAAGGAGTGATAGTGTGAAAAAAGTAATTAGAAATTTAAGTTTGGCTTTGGCCCTGGTTATTGGTTTCCTTTCTCTGCCAGTTTCTGCTGCAGAGCCTAGTGATCTTAGTAAGTGGGCTAGGTTGGAAGTTTTAGATGCAGCAAGATATGGTATATATACTAGTCAGTTACATAAGGATGGATATAAGGTTGCCTTGACGGCTGATGGTGCTAAGAGTATGTTAGATGGTCTTGAGAAGAAGTTTGAGGCTTTCAATCAGGAGAATCCTGAGTTTAAGGCTCTTGAGGTTGAAGATTATACTAGCCGTGAAGGATTCTTAAGGGGAATATACAATTTAGTAGGAAGATATGATCTTAATAGTAAGGCTGATCCTATTGAGTATTTAAGAGCTTTAGGAGTGGTTAATGGTAATGGAAAGAGTTTGGCTTTAGATAGGAAGGTTACTGTTGAGGAGGCTATACTTTTTTCAAAGAGAAGTGTTGACAAACTTTATGCTATGAAGGATCAGGCTTCTAAGGGTTTACTTTGGGAGGCTGAGAAAAATGGCAATAAGGTTTATATGTTAGGTTCTATTCATATGGCTGATAGTTCTATATATCCTTTTTCAAATAGGATTATGGATAGATTTAAGGAGTCAGACAAGCTTTTTGTAGAGGTTGATATATCAGATCAAGAAGCTAATGCAGCTATTATGGCTAAGAAGATGGAAGAAATGGGACAGAAAATGAAGTATAGTGATGGGAAGACTCTTAAGGATGACCTAGGTGAGGAACTTTATGGAAAGCTTAAGAAGGTTATGGATAAGTTTGAGGTAGAGGAGTCTATCTATAAGGATACTCAGATTTGGGGAGTTATTCCTCAGATAGAGACTTTTAAGATGTTAAATTCTTCAGAGATTAGTGAAGTTGAGGAGCCAGAAATTTCAGAAGAGGAAATAGAAGAGCTTATGAAGGGCTTGGAGGAGGCACAGGCTGATGATCCTAGTAAGTATGGGATAGATATGTATCTACTTTTAAGGGCTAAAGAGATGGGAAAACCTATTGGAGAGTTGGAAAGTATGGAGTTCCAGATGAATATGCTTTTTGATACTCTTTTCAAGAATCCTTATATGGAGTTGCCAGTTGAGGAACAGAAGAAGCTTTTAAATAATGCTTTGGATGAAGTTTTAAATCCTAGTGACAAGGTTGAGGAAGCTTCCAAGACTGATATAGAGAGTCTTGGTAAGGACTTTGAAAATAGTTTAAAGGACTTCCAAGACCAGTTAAAAACTATGTTGGAGGCTTGGAAGGAAGCTGATGCTGACAAGTTAAAGACTATTATGTTGACTGCAGACAATCAAGAGATTAGCTCTTCTATCCTTGGTGATAGGGATAAGCTTATGGCTGAAAAGATAGGTAAACTTTTAGATTCTGATGAGAAGGGAACTTATTTTGTAGTTGTAGGAGCTGCCCACTATGTTATGGATGGTATGACTATTGATAATTTAAGAAATGCAGGTTATAAGGTTAAGAGTTTAAATATAAATTAAGACTTATATTTTGTTAAGGGGATGCTAATCTGGCATCTCCTTTTTTGTATGTAAAAAGTCAAAAATAGAGTTTGAAGCCTATAAATTATGAGTTTTATATTTAAATTAAAGATGATAGAATAAAGATAATTAATATGGTTGATTTGTTTTGCCATGAATGGGCTTAAAGTAGGGCTAAATTTATTTAGAGAGGGAAATATTATGGATAACAATAGGTTTGTTTCAATAGTTTTAGCAACAGCAATAATAAATAGTTCAGGAGTAGAGGCTACTTCAGTTGGTTCCTTTAGAGATATGCCTAATGACTGGGCTGGACCTAGCTTGAAAACTGCTGTTGGTCATAATTTATTAAAGGGATATAATGGAGAAATAAAACCTTATGGTGAACTGACTAGGGCGGAATTGGCTACTATAGTTAGCAGAATGTTGGGACTTAAGAAAACCGCAGATCATAGGTCTTATAAGGATATGTATATAGGAAAGTGGTATTATAACGAAATGGCTAAGGTTGTGGAGGCTGGACTTATGGAGGGTTGGGACTCACAACTTTTTCCTGATAGACCTATTAGTAGAGAGGAAGCTTTTTTAGTTCTGGCTAGAGTATTGGATTTTGAAGTTGTTAGTGAGGAGGAAAATAGCTTTAAGGATCAAAGACACATATCTAATTGGTCTGAAGCTGCTTTAAATTCCTTGGTAGCGTTGGG
>JASLIL010000035.1 GCA_030152145.1 Tissierellales bacterium | reverse complement strand
TTATGATGCTAGGTTAACCAAGCTATACAGATCTGGGTCTAAGGTTTATTTTGAAGTTGATTTTCCAGATTCATATAGGAGAGAATGGAATCACCTGAGTGACCAAAGAGTTAATGATGCCTTAAACTATATATCACGCTCTATTTCTAGGGATTATGAAAACTATTATATGGATATAGATGGTAGTGTATATTCTAGAAATGGAAGTAGAGCTGGTGATTACTTTAAGTATTACAATAGTGATTATGGTAACTTGTCTAAATATAAGTTAGATTAAATAGGTTTGATGGGACCTAGCCCCTTTAATCTAGATTTTTTAGATACTATTAATTAAATGGCCTCATGTCTATTTCAAATAGGCACAGGCCTTTTAATTTTGTTCTTATACTCATTGATATAATACTAAATATAGCTTATATTATATATGAATAATTTTTAGGAGGGAGTTTATGAGATATAGTTGGAGAAGGATATTTGCTTTAAGCTTGCTTATCCTTGTAGTATTTGCTGGGAACAGTCAAGTTTATTCTACTTCTGATAGGGTGGGAATTATTGTAAATGGTATAAAAATTGACGCTGATCCTATTATAAAAAATGGGAGAACCTTGCTTCCTATAAGAGCAGTTAGTGAGGAGCTTGGATATAGTGTAAATTGGGATGGAGTGAGAAGGGAAGTTTCCATTAGTAATGGAGAAAAGAATCTTCTTTTAAAGATTGATGATAGTAGATCCTATGTGGATGGAAGGGAACTTCTTTTAGATGTTCCAGCTATGATTAAAACTGGTACTACCTATGTTCCAGTTAGATTTGTAGCTTCTGCTATGGGTATGGACGTTGTTTGGAATTCTTCTACTAGGTTGGTTTATCTAAAGGATCCTAAATCAGAAAATAAAAATGAGACTGATAGATACTTGGGCTATAAGCAGGATGATCTTTTGGATAGGGTGAAGGATAGTATTTTGAATAGGAAGACTATTATAGAACTGGATAATATAGAGAAGCCAGAACATTTGCTTGAAAGGTTTAATAGGGAGTATGGCTACCTAAACTATATGAACTCGGGAATAAGCTATACTTTAAATAGCAAGAGAGAGTATACAAAGTTGGATCTGCGTCTAAAGGATGAGGATTTTAAAAAAATAGAAATGGTTGATAGGAAGGCTGATGAAATAATAAGGTCTTTGGATTTAGATGGGAAGTCAGACTTTCAAAAGGTCTATGAAATTCATAACTATATAGTTAACAATACCCAATATGCCTACGGAGACTATCTTTCCAATAAGGTTGGGGATGATAAGTACAATAGCTATGGTGTTTTAATAAAGGGATTGGGTGTTTGTGACGGATATGCTAAGTCCTTTCAACTCCTGAGTCATAAGGCGGGTGTTCAGGCTGTCTATGTATCAGGTATTGCTAATAATGGAAAAGTTACTGAGAGCCATGCTTGGAATAAGGTTAAACTAGATGGTGATTGGTATATTGTTGATACTACCTGGGATGATCCAGTGTCTAGTAAGCCTATTTTAAGATATGATTACTTCCTTAAGTCAGATAAGGAGCTTCCAAGGCATAAGGAAAGTATTAGTATAGATTATCCTAAGGCTAGCAAAAAAATAGATGCTTTTAGTAAAATAAAGTAGATAAGATGGTTTTTCCATCTTTCTACTTTATTTGTTTTTAGGCCTTAATTTTGATATATTTAATGTAATGGATTTTAAGGGGTGGTTTTTTGAAGAAGAGAAAGCTATTTGCATTTAGTGGAATTTTATTTGCTTTGGTTTTGGCTCTGGGGCTTTCTTCTGGGGCTTTGAGTTCTGGACCTTCTAGGGGAGAGCTTAAGGGGAAGAACCTTTTGGTTTTAAAGTTAGATGGACTGGAGGGCTTTATAGCCGATATAGGGGCTAGCCCTCTAGATAATTTTAGGAATCTGGAGGAGTCCCTGGTTTTTGAGAATTTCTATGATCTTAGGGGTCTAGGATCTAGTGCTGATTCAGAGTTCGCCTTTAATAATGGCCTTTATCCTTCTGGGGACTATGTTAGCTACGAAAAGTATGGAGACAATAGCTATAGAGGCCTGCCCTTTGCCTTTAGTGATAGGGGCTATGGGACCTATCTTTTTACAGATCGCCCTAATAGATATAATAGGGAGGCTGCCTATGAGGGCCAGGGTTTTCAGGAGCTTGGATACTTTCAGGGGGGAGCTTTTAGCTCTGTCCTAGATAGCTTGGATTCTACCAAGCCTTTTTATGCCTTTCTTAACGATACTTCTCTTTTAAGGCTTTATGGTGATTCCTATGAAGAAGAGCCTGAGGAGGATTTGGATTATGTGGATGCTTATTTGTCTAGGCTGGCTTCTTTGGATAGGGAGATTGGGGACTTAATAGAGGGACTTAAGTCTAAGGGACTTTATGATGATACGGTGATTTTAATTTATGGTGGTTCTTCTAATATTCCTAGGGAGGTTTTTGCTGAGGAATTGCTTTTAAATTTGACTCCTGGATTTTCATCTAGTGTTCCTATGCTTATCCATAGTCCTAGCTTTAAGAGAGGGGCTAGTTTTTCTGGCCCGGCTAGTGGTTTGGATATGTTTAAGAGCCTGTCCTATTTGTTTTTTTCTGAGGATCCTAAGTTTTCTTTTGGTCGCAATGTTTTCAAGGAGGAGGGTTTTGTTTCCTTGGAGCCTTTTGTGGAGAGGGGAATTTTATTGGGGGATTCAGTGGTGGATAGGGATCTTAAGGTTTGGGATGCTAGAGGCAAGAGTCAGCCTGCCAAGAAAGAGCATATAGATGCTAGAGATAGTTTTATGAGAGATTTAAGGATTAACAGATATATATTGGATGAGGACCTTGTGGCTGAAGCTGACTCCTTGGACTTGGACCCTATTAGAGACGACTATATAGTGGATATTGAGGGGATGGACCCTAAAAGTCTAGAGGTTCTTTATCTGGAGGGTTTTAGGAATGTTAGGCTTTCTTTAAAGGATTATTCTAGATTTGAGGGGAAACTAGAGGGTTTTAGGCTTTTCCTAAGGGCTGATAGTTTAGAGTCTACTAGGTTCATATCTAGGGATGGGCTTTTAGGGCTGGTAGTTGAGCCTGATTCTAAGCCAAAGTCTCTAGAGTCAGAGGATAGCCTGCTAATTAGGCCTGACTTGGCTGAGGGCCTTTCCCCTGATAATATATATGCTTATATTTTAGATAGTGAGATCTATGGGGATTATGGGGAGCTTGATGCTGACCTTGTTGTGGATTATTCAGATTTTAGGACTTCTAGAGATCTACTGGACTTTGAGGTTTCAGGTGAGATTGTGGATTATAGATATCTTTTGGATAATATTGGACATATGGATTTCAAGAATAGGGATCTGGTGGCCCATGCTGGTGGTCTTTTAAAGGATGAGAATAGGAATTATAGCTATACCAATTCCCTAGATGCCTTTAGGGACAGTTATGATGATGGAGTCAGGCTTATTGAGATAGATTTTAATTGGACTAGTGATAATAGAATGGTTTGTACCCATAGCTGGGATGGTTTTATTGGTCTTTTCTTTGAGGAGGAGGTTAGGGAGTATTCCTATGAGGAGTTTGTAAACTTTCAGATGATTTACGACTGGACCCACCTTTACCCTAAGAGGTTGGAACAGATGGTTATGGATTATGATGATATATATGTAGTTACGGATATAAAGGGCCGTGGTGAGTTTGACAATATAAAGGGCCTTAGTATCATAAAGGAGGACTATCCAGTCCTTAGTCAAAGGATTATTCCCCAGGTTTATAGTATAGAGGAGTACTATAAGGCCAAGGACCTAGGTTATGATAAGATTATTTTGACACTTTATCTTATGAAGAAGGTACCAGATAAAGAGATTATAGATTTTGCCTTAGAAGAAAGGCCCTATGCTGTAACAATGCCAGGTTACAGGGCAAAAACCGATTTACCCATAAGGTTAGTAGATGGTGGTATATTCACCTATGTCCACACCATAAATAGCTTTGAAGAGGTATTGGACTACGAAAGAAACAAGATCCAAGGTTTCTACACCGACAAGATGGAAAAACCAGACAAGTAATGGATAGATACCAAAGAATGGAAGCCCAGCTTCCATTTTTTTATGTGGAGAAAGAGGTTACTTCGGAGTAGATAAGTAGGGTACTTTATATTTTTTAAGCCTCAACCCACCAATCAGTTACGGAATCGTCAATATACTTCGCGTAGTGGAAGCCCTAATACAGCTTATGTATTTTATAAGCTGATGTAGGTGTTAGAGACCTAACAAGTTTTTGGGGATTTCAAAAACTATTGTAGGTCCTATGTCAAAAATCCCCAAAGCGTATTTTGCTTTGGCTAGGATTTGACGGCGGTGCAACCAATTTCCAAAGAGAC
>JASLIL010000078.1 GCA_030152145.1 Tissierellales bacterium | reverse complement strand
CAACTGGTTGTGCAGCAAGTGATACTGCAAGTAAACCTGCTACTAGTGATTTCTTCTTCATATTCATGTAAATCCTCCCTAATTAGTTTTATAATCGAAGTATATCTCATGTTTATTTATTTAAATATAAGAAACTTCAATGTTTGCTTATATTTATTATAAATGACCTCTGTTTTTTGTCAATAATATGCATTTACTTATTTAAACTTAAGTAAACGCTTGATTTGCTGATTTAAAGAGCTTTATAGCGCTTTTATTGAGAAAAAAACATTTGTCCTTTGTTAAGGCTTTGTAATAATTTTGTTACTATTTTAATCTTTTTGTAATATCTACTTGTTCCATTCCATTACATTTTTTAACTTATAGGTCAATTTGACCTTTTTACTCTTCTGTTGATTAATGATGGATCAACTTATATTCAAATTTTATAAAATAGTAATAAAACAGCCCTTACATAAGAATACTTCAAATGAAGATAATTCTATCTGTAGGTCTGGCCTAGATACTAGGCTCACCTACTCGTTACATACCCTATTATATCACAAATAAACTAACTATAAAGCTTTTAGTTAAACTTTTAGCTATCTGCCATATAATATCATAAACATTTTACAATATAATTCATTATTTCACAAATTTATTTGATATAAAGCCCTTGTTAGCATTAAAATCAATCATTATTTTATTACCTAAGTCCACGCCTCTTAGCTTAAGACCTGAGTTAACATAGCCAATCTTTTTACCCTTGGCATCTCTAACATTAACTCCCTTGGATGTATAAAGTCTTTCATCAGCTAGTCTTAAAAATGCTTTAGATAACCTTAATTTCTCACCCTTATATTCGATTTCTATAACACTTCCTAAATCTTTACCTTCTATTTTTTCTCCAAAGGCCAAGTAACCTACCTTTGCATTATCTAGGTTTCTTACATTTACCCCCAAGGAGATATATTCTTTTGCTTCTAGTTTACTTAAAAACTTCTTGGCTAAGCTGGCAACTTCTCCCTTATAGATTACCTGGATATGATCTCCCATATCTACCCCTTCTATAATTTCAGAGGCTGAAAGGTAACCTATCTTTTCACCTTTTAAGTTTCTTACATTTACTCCCTTAGATACATAGTCTTCTAGTTTTAATTCTCTTACAAACTTTTTATCCAAATAAGCCTTTTGGTCCTTGTAGGTAATTTCTATCTTGTTCCCAACTTCTTTTCCACTTACTATGGTCTTATAAGGTAGATTACCTAACTTATTGCCCACACGGTCTCTTACATTTACTCCTAAGGATAGGTATTGGGTTAAAATTTCCTTGGAACCTATTTCTACTATTTGGTCAGTGGCTTCTTCTATTACTTGGCTACCCATGTTAATTCTAGCTACTTCCTTGCCATCTTTTATCTTTACCTTTATAACTTCAGCCTTGTAACCATTCTTACCAGGCTTGATTATTTTTTCTTCATTTTCCTTAAGATTAGGATTGTGCCTTCTTACTATATTAAATAGGATGGTTTCCTTATTTGCATACTCTTCCTTATAGATAGCTTCATCTTTAATAATGTCTACAAAAATACTATTAACTATCTTTTTGTCCTCTAGAACCTTTACTTCAACCCTTCCTTCTTCTAAGGCTAGATAGGTCTTGTCTAGAACACTTTTAACCTTTAACTTTTCCTTAGCTTCAATAAGTAAACTATCTCCACCATAATCTTTAGGATCAAGCTTTACTTCTTCATATAGATTGGCCTTTACCAGCTTAGATACCTTAAAGCTTCCATCAACCTTATGGTTAACATCTAGGATAAGTGGATAGGAAGTAATATCCTTTTGGGAAGTTATCCTATAAAACTCATAGTCTCCCAACTTGTGGTCTGCATTGATTTTTAATTGGCCTGTATAGTAGCCATCCTTACCCTTTATAAGACCTATTAATCCTAACTTTTCTGCTTTCCCATATCTATATTGTAGGTTCAAATTACTGTCATCTTCCAGGTTGTTTATTTTAGCCTTAAAGTTAACCGTATCACCTAGCACATATACCTTTTTGTCAGTAACTAACTCTACCAATTCTATAGTCTTGTCACTTTTTTCTACCAACTTAAATTCAGGTACTGTAAGTCCTTTTTTCAGTACTAACTCATTGCCAGCCTTGTCCTTGCCGACTATAAAATCGTACTTGTATTCTCCCAAACTATCGCTTTGTGCTACTAACTTAGTTCCTGAGTACACCTTTGCTCCAACCTTTTCCAAGTCTATGGCAAAGTTTGTCTTATTTAATGGATCTTCATAAACTACAGCTATCTTGTCTACACTGTCCTCTTCTTCTAATTCAAGGGTCATCTTTATAACTTGTTTAGCTGAGTAAGAATTTTTATCTAATTCTATCCTGCTTACCACTGGTGGCTTTGTATCAGCTCCTGTAGTTCCCTTTATAGTAAAGTCCTTTAATTTTAAGTCGCTATAGATAGCCCTATTATCTTGACTGTCCTTAACTTGAAGGGATGAAAACTTATAAGTTCCATTTTCCATCTCATTTGTAACTTCAAAACTTGCTATAAACTTCTTGTCTTCAGTTTTCTTAGCAGTAACAAATAAGGTACTCTTACTTATAGGCTTTTCATAAGCTAATAAAATTTCTTCTATATCACTAGCTTCCTTTAAGTCTATAATCATCTTAAATTCGTCTTTAACCTTAAGGTTTTCCTTTAATAAAGTAGAACCAGCTAGCTCAACTACTGGATAAACTTCACTTTTAACTGTAAAACTTGGAAATGTAAGCTTGTCTGCTAAGGATAGGTTTAATTTACTTCCTTCCTTAGTTTTAATTTCTTTAAAGCTATATTTTCCGTCATTCATTTCAGATATTTCTCTGGATACTCCATAAGTATTTTTTCCAGATGCTAACTTGTTTGCTTGAAGCACCAAGTCCTTACCATCTATAGGTGATTTATAAACTAGATAAAAGAAACCATCTTCTATTTCCTTGTCTAATTTAACTTCCATTTGTATGTGATCCTTTAGATTAACTTGGTCCTTGTCCAGTTTAATAGACTCTATTAGAGCCTTTTCTACCTTTACTTCTTCTTCCTTCTTATCATCTGCATAAACTGTATTTTCAGTTAATCCAAAAGATGATAAGGTAATTAATAATGCCATTATAAATGATATTTTTCTTTTCATACTTCTCTCCTTTTTTTACTACTTTAATCATACATGAATTTATTAAAAATAAGAAGTCTAAAACCACTTTTTCTTAGCCTAGAATTCATATCTTAGCCATCTTAACAAAAAAGAAGTGGAAATACTCCACTTCTAAAATACAAAATTCTTATGAATCCTTGCCATCTTATTATTAAAATTAAATACTATATAATTGCCTGCCTCAAAACCTTCGATTCTTTTATTCTTGGCCAAATAACCAATTTTTTTATTATTTAAGTCTCTTACATTTACCCCTCTAGACCTATAGGTTTGATAGTGGGCATGGTCTAAAAAGGTCTTGGAAACTCTTACCTTTTGTCCCTTGTAAACAAACTCTAGTTGATTACCTAAGTCCTTGCCTCTCACAGAACTTCCCTTGGCTAAATAGCCTATTTTTTTACCTTTTGTATCTCTTATGTTTACGCCTTTTGATACATAATCACTTATATACTCATCTAAAAAACTTTTTGATAGTTTAGCTTTTTGATTTTTATAAACGACTTCTATATAGCCTCCCCTATCTATTCCATAAATAGGCTCATCCTTGGCTAAATAGCCTATTTTTTTTCCCTGGGTATTTCTAACATTTACCCCCTGGGATATGTACTTTCTCTGAGTTGGATGGGCTCCAACTTTTATTATCTTTGGACTGTCCTTTTGAACAGTCCTATGTTTATGGGCTGACTCTAAGACATAGGTGGTTTTCTTATCAGTCGTTTTATTTCTTTCCATGTCAAAATTTGTTGTAAGAGTTGGTTTACAACATTTTTCTATTCCTCTTTGCCCATGACTCACTACAAGTTTTTCTCCCCTAGGTAGAGTCTTATCCTTTATAACCTTCAAGCCAGGATCTGTATAAAGGGTTCTTTCTTGATTTTCCTTGATATGACCTGTAGATAGGGTCAACCAAAAGGTCTTTGATTCAACAAGTTTACCATCCTCTATAACTTCTCTTTTTATACACTTTACTGCATGGGCTCCCCAGTAGCTATCAATTAAAAGATTTTGATTGTGCTTATAAGAGTTTTTCCAAGCATCTAATACCTTTTGCGCCGTATTTTGACCATAGGCTAAGTTTTCTGAATTTATAGGGTAACCATTCACATTGTCGTGAGAAAAGACTTCTGCGGCCTCCCTAATCCTCAAATCCCCAATTCTATCTGCGACCTCATGAGTTACGATTTCCCTTAGGCCGTTTTCTCTTCTGTATTGGTTCCACAGATCTATAAATTCCCTTTCCAAGTGTTCCTGGGGCACATAGTTTATTTGTCTTACAGCTGCCTTACTTGTTTTACCTGGTATTAAAACTAAAACTAGTAAAAAGATAGAAGTTAATACCGCCCTTGACTTATTTCTCATCATTTACCTCCCTATATTGACTATTTATAATTTAATTGTAGTCCATATTCTTTATTATTAAAACTAATTTAATGAATATTTAATAACTTTTATGCATTATCTGATAAAATACACATTTATTTTATTACTTTTATTTAATATATAACTTTCAGGCAATCCTTTTCCTAGATATATTTATCCGCGACTATATTTATATTTAACATTTACTATACTTTAACTTATTTAAATATATTCATCTTATTTACTGTTGAATATTTTATTTATTTTTATACAAAAAAAGAGCTATAACTAGCTCTTCTTCTAATAAAGATATTTACTGTGTACTGTAGCCTTCTTCCCTTTGAAATTTATTTCTATTAAAGCTCCTCTTCTTCTACCACCTATCCTTTGTCCCTTCTTTAAGTATCCTATTTTCCTTCCCTTATTATCTCTTACATTTGCTCCCTTAGAAACATAGCTTCTGCCTATACCATCTCTTTCTACAAAGCCTTTATAAACATAAACATCCTTATTTTTATAAGTAGTTTTTATATAGTCTCCTATGTCATGTCCAATAACTTTATCGCCTATAGGATAGTATTTGGCAACCTTCCCAGAAGGATAT